>WAJW01000096.1 GCA_015523685.1 Archaeoglobaceae archaeon | reverse complement strand
TATTGAAGTCACAGGAGGAAAGTTTCAGGGATAGGTATGAGAAAAACCAAGATTATATGCACGATTGGTCCCGCAACTGATTCTCCTGAGAGACTTAAAGCACTCACTGAATCCGGAATGGACTGCGCAAGGTTGAACACATCCCACGGAAATGCGGAATACCTCAGAAAGGTCATCAATCGTATAAGGAAGATAGCTCAAAAGCTCAAACCGGGACTTTCGGTCATCCTTGATCTTTCCGGCCCAAAGGTCCGGGTTGGCACACTTCCTGAACCTCTGACCCTTCACAGAGGTGAGACCGCTGTAATGGTCAAAGAGGGCGTAAGCCATGAAGGTAAAGTCATCCTTCTTACTTCGACGGGGTTTTTCTCCCATATAAAAAAGGGGGATTTAATATACCTTTCAGATGGCTCCATAAAACTCAGGGCAATTTCTGTGTCACGGGATTCTATCAGGACGGAGGTGCTTGAGGGCGGAATTCTCACATCACACAAAGGGGTTAATATTCCGGGACATGAAGGTAAGTACATCCTGACACAGTCGGACATACATTTCATAGAATTCGGAGTGGTCAATCAGGTGGACTGGATTGCCCTCTCTTTCATCACCTCTGAAAGGGATATCATGCAGGCCAGAAAAGCGATTCAGAGCAAGGGAGCAGATATACCGATTATAGCAAAGATTGAAAGAGCTGAGGCGGTTGAAAACATTGAAAAAATTATCAGAGTCGCTGATGGCATAATGATTGCCAGGGGAGACCTTGGAGTGGAACTTCCTGTTGAAGAAATTCCGATCATACAGAAAAGGATTATAGGTCTCTGTAACAGATCGGGGAGACCTGTGATTACCGCAACCCAGATGCTGAGTTCAATGGTGCTCCAGCCCATACCAACGAGAGCTGAAGTAACGGATGTCGCAAATGCTGTACTGGATGGGAGCGATGCGGTAATGCTGTCTGAGGAGACAGCGGTGGGGAAGTATCCGATCAGATCTGTGAAAATGATGAGCAGAATAATCGAAAGGGCGGAATCATGCTATCCATACCTGAGGAGTTATGGAAACAGAACGGTAAGCGATTCCATAGCTCACTCCACTGCTGAAATTGCCATGGAGATAGATGCAGAGGCTATCGTGACGTTCACAAGGACAGGAATGACCGCAATTAATGTATCAAAATTCAGACCCCGGCCACCGATTATAGCAATAGCACATGATGAAAAAGTGTTGAGGCGATTGTCCCTTGTATGGGGGTGTGTTCCCCTCGAAACCGTTGAGGAAAGCATTGATCCCGATAAAACAATTTCAGAAGTGATTGAGATGTCTGTCAGAAAGGGAATCATTGAGGGAAAGGGGCATGTTGTTCTCACATCAGGGTTTCCCTTTGGAAAACCGGGTTCAACAAACACGATCAGGGTTTTAAAAATAAAGGATATACTGGAAAAACAGCCGACTTCATAGATCGGGAGGTTACATTCGATCAGAATATCATTTCTATGTCTCCTGACTTCATGCTCAGAATTCTGTCTGCCTCTATTTCAAATCCCACAACTGGATTGACGAGATCAAAGTTTTCCAGAACCTCAGGGTGTATTTCCCCGAAAACCCCTATTTCTCTTCCTTCAACCATCACCTTCCCGCATCGCCCCTCTATAAATGCTCCATCCGAACCATTGTCTATATCAAACTCCACGCCCATCTCTTTCATGACCCTCTCAATAACTCCCCTGATCTCTGAAAAACTCGCTTCGGAGTGAACTGTAACTGCGCACAATCTCAATCTGTTACGGAAGTCCTCCACAACCTCTCCCACCTCAAATATCCTCTGAGGTAATGCCCTGTGCCTGTTCATTGAAAGTATGTTCAGGAGGGAGGGGAGAAGGTCCGTCCTGATGATTGTATGGTCCTCAGATATGGGGTGCATAACCCTCACACAATTTTTCTCATTCCTCCTCATCCATCTGTACTGAATCCTTTCATTGGAAAGGGTGAATGTCAGAACCTCAAGATATCCGAGACCGGTCATTATCTCCCTCAGCGCTTCCTTGAAATCCTCCCACGGATGGGAAACACCCACAGTGGAGACGGACGGATATTCAGGTGTGAGCTTATCGTACCCATATCCTATTGCAATATCTTCGATCACATCCCATGGATGCATTATATCCGCCCTGTATGGAGGTATTCTAACCGTTATCCTGTTTTCATCCATTTTTACATCAAATCTCATTCTTTCAAGGGCATCCCTGATATCATCTTTCCCGAGCTCTGTCCCGATCAGCTCGTAAACATCTGTGAAAGTTACCTCCATCTCTCTCCCTGAAAGATCAGGGGTTGTCCGTACTCTGTCCCCCTCAACAATGTCAACGGTATAAATGGTTCCACCCCTGTCGGCAAGCATCACGGCAATAATATTTAACGCCCTGTCAACACTCTCATCCATACCGGTGACATCTATGAAGAGATCTGTTGTACTCTCGGTAACTCTCGTCCTCTCACAGTTTATTACGGGAGGCATTGAAAGAACCTCGTTGTTTGCGTCGAGTATAATTGGATATCTGTCTGCATCTTTCAGAATAAAACCATATTCAATCCCCTTTTCATGATATTCCAGTATTTCCCTGACCGTCATATCATAACTGTAATCGAGAGGGATGAAAGAAAAGTTCTCATCCACTGTTGTGTATTTCAGAGGGAACTCTATGACCGAGAGATCATGAATTCCTATTGCAACCCTTCTTCTGTTCCTTCCAATTGTCCAGTGAAGGTCCTCCTGAAGCTCGATGAGTGATCTTATCACCTCATCTGTCAGTTTTATACCCCTGATCACCATTCCGGAGATATAGGGTCTTACCTTTTCCACGCTTCTGTCAACATTAAGGGTATATCCTGCGTTCAACGTGATGTACTCCCTGAATCCTTTTTCAATTCCGAATATACCCCTTAGTGCCCTCGCAACTCCTTCAACACTGTAGAGATCGGGCCTGTTGGGGAAAAACTCCACATCGATATGATCCTCTTCAATTCTTTCAATGTCGGACCCGATCATTGGGAGTGCATCGATTATTTTCTCCCTCGACACACCCACCATCCTTTCGAGCTCATCAAAGTAAAGAGTTACCACAGGCATACCGGCACCTCCCTCAGCCAGTGTATATCGGGCTGGTACAGCGCCCTGAGGTCTTTCAGTCCCAGCTTGAGCATTGCCAGCCTACCAAGTCCAAGGCCCCAGGCCAGAACTCTGTGTTTTATTCCGAGAGGCTCTGTAACCTCTTTTCTGAAAACTCCCGCTCCTCCAAGTTCAATCCATCCGAGTTCGGGCACATAAACCTCTGCCTCAACTGATGGTTCTGTATACGGGAAGAATCCCGGCCTGAATCTCACCTCAAATCCCATCCTCATGTAAAACTCTTTTAGAGTCCCGAGGAGATGCACGAATCCAACGTTTCTGGCCATAACCACTCCTTCAATCTGGTCAAACTCAGGGAGATGAGTTGCATCTATACTCTCTCTCCTGTACACCCTGTCTATACAGAATGCTTTGACAGGTGGCTCAGGGTTCATGGCGAGATAGTGAATGGTCAGAGCAGTTGTATGGGTCCTCAAAACGAGCTGTTTTGCGGTTTCGATATCCCATTTACCACCCCATCCAGTTGATCCCGTCATACCGCCGGTCTCATGAACCTCTCCGACCCTGAGGGCGATGTCCCTGGGTATCTCCACCTTTTCCCGCAGATAGAATGTATCCTGCATATCTCTCGCAGGATGATCCTGAGGCTGAAACAGGGCATCAAAATTCCAGAAAGCTGTCTGGACATATTCACCTTTTATCTCCGTAAACCCCATTTCAAGGAAAATCTTCCTTACCTCCTTTATGATTCGCTGATAGGGGTGAATTTTTCCTCCGTATATTACGAAAGAGGGTATTCTGGCATCGTATCCGAGGAATTTCTTCCCCTTCCATGACTTTCTCAGGAGAATGGAGGGGTTCAGATCTCCAATTAAGTCTTCTTTCTCAAGTTCAACATCTGCAGTGATCCTGAAACGCAATTCCTTTGCTTTTCTCTCTTCAATAAATCCCCTCTTTTTCAGAACTGCGAAGAGTTCATTATTGAGGCTTTCTCCGCTCATTACCTTTTTGAGACCATCTATTTCCTCTGTTCCGGGATATCTGATGGGTATGACCTTTCCATCTCTGATCTCAATCGAATTTTTACGTTTGAGCCATCCAAGAGATATCCTTGCCACCTCATCTGAGAATTTTTTCGAGATCTCCCTGATGTTCACCTCTCCCTTCTCCTCAATGAATCTGTATACCCTCTCTTCCGGGAGACCATTTTCGACAACCTCTTTCCCTTCTTCGGTTAACTCATAGCTTATCCTTTCCATCTCGTCAAGTTCCACAAGCCCCTTCTCTCTAAGTGAATACACCCCTCTTACTATTGCGTCCCTGCTCATCCCTGTCTCCTCTTCAGCCTCTTCAGGAGTGTACCAGCGATCTTTCTTAACCTCGGATAGAATTCTCATTTCAAGTCCCGATAATTGCATTGAGGGCACCTCACATTATTATATTATAATTTTTGAGATTCTCCCTTGCAGCTTCTCTCTTTTCAGCGAGATCTTTCAGGAATTCTTTCAGAATCTCTGCGGTCTCCTTTTTACATCGCCCGCACAACCTTCTTCCACCTCTGCATTCCTCGTATATCTCCGCTACTCTGGAATCGTCCTCAATAAGATGAAAAAGGAGCATTTCATATACACTGCAATCCTCCGGAACTCCACCAAGTTTTTTCTGCTCCTCTTCAGTAACTCTCCCACCTGTTTTGGCCCTCATGATTTTTCTGTATCCCTCTTCAGGGTCCTCATTCAGGGCTATGTAGCTTTCAGGGTTACTGCTTGACATCTTCCCTCCCGTCAGCCCGGTCATAAATCTGTGGTAGGTTGAAGATGGAAGGATGAATCCCGTTCCACCATTTTCCACTTCAAACTCTCTTGTTATCTCGTCCACCTCACTGTATGTCAGGTTGAAAACGTCAAGATGACCCTCGTAAAGTTTGAACGCCTCGAAATGTTCGGAAAGGGGCTTTAAAAGTTCAGGGTCTTTTCTGCTTCTTATTCTTATCAATGAACCTCTATCTTCAAGTGCAAACAATCTGGTTCGCATGGCAAGATCCCTCGTTAATCTCAGGTGAGGGTCCTGATCCGGGCCTACAGGGACTATCACGGGCTTTGGCCCTCCAAACTCTTCAAGTTCGGGATGCAGGATGTCAGCAGTCTGAACAAGCACACTCAGAATGTGCGATGCGGACGTTTCACCGGAAAATCCATATATTCCCTTCAGTTCGGAGAGATTGGACTCGATTCCGAGCTCAAATGCAAGATTACGAACTGCCATGGATTTTGACTGAAAATATATAACTGAATTTTCTTCTTTGAGCCCGAGGGCAATAATATTCAGAATGTACTCCTCAATACCCGTCTCAGTACATTTTTCCCATGGAGTGCCCCTAACAGAATGGGCTTCCATATCTGCAATTGCAACAAATGCCATTCCACCACTGTGTTGGTGCCATATTATCTCCTCCATAACCATTTTGTTTCCAAAGTGAGCTTTTCCACTGGGCATAAAACCACTCATGACAGCAAAATCCTCTTTTTTAAGCATAGCGTTCACGATCCTTTCGTAGTCTCTGTGACCGAAGATAACGTTTCTCCTCATCAATCTGTGGGGCTGAGGGACTTTTCCGAGAATCTCTGAAAATGGCTGCATTCCAAACTGGGAGAGAAGTCTTGTATAATCTTCTATCTGTGCGCTTCCCCAGGGGTCCAGTATTCCATCTTTCATATTCTTACCCTCTTTATTTCTATAAACTCAATGTCTCCATCCACCACCGCATAAACCATACTTTTTCTCACATTGTGGGCAAGACGTACTGAGCATGCCATCTCTGTAAGATAAAGCTTGTCATCTTTTCTGATAACATTGATCAGATATTCCGAATGACCGGGGTGTTCTACACTCTCAATCTTTTTATATGCCCTGAAGTCACTTCCAAATTTGAAACCCGTCTTGACAACAAGGCCCCTGTCTCTGCAATACGAATAAACACGATAGAGATTCTGTTCCCTTGCGTCGAGGGTTATGTCCTCATCAAGGGTTAGCACTCCTCTGTCCTTGAGATACTTAGCCTCAATTTTTGATAAAACAAGGAGGAGATTTCTGTTGCCAAAGAAAAACTCTGAATGAAGAGGAGAACCTCCATTTTCGACAAACACGCGTTCTCCCAGGAGCTCTCCTTTCACCCCCCTGAGCTTTATTTCACCCATTTCGCCCTCAAGACCGGTTTTTTTTACATGATAGTACGTAACCTCCCATTCCTGATCCACAACCGCAAGAACTAGCCTTAAATTCAATTCGGCCGATTTCTTCAGGTATTTCCTTATATCATTCATGCTCAGATTATCGTAGTCTGTGAAAGAAAGGATCATTGATTCCGCACGATCTCCCCTCTTCACACCCCGGGGATACGCCAAAAAATGTCCTTCAGGAGTGTATCTCACTTTTATACCTCTGCTCAGAAGGTCCTCATACACTGCATATTTAACCTCAAAGCCCGGATGAATCTGAGATGCGATTTCAAAGGTCTGTTTGAGCGGTAAAGTGCTTCTACCTCTCCTTATCTTTATCTTTCCCGCCTTCTGAAGGTAAACTCCCTCAAACATATCAATTACAAGCTTACGTCCTCTCCTCTCTCCAAAACCCCTGTCATAGAGGGCATCTCCATTTTCAAATTCGATAAAATCTCCTCTGAGTATTCCGGGCATGGATGGGAGATGAGCATCCATGTTATTAATTTATTCCCCCTCAACTCCCGACTCACTATACTGCTGGCCATTCACCACTCTCTCAGGGATGTCTGAACATCGTATCCCCTTGTTGATGTTGCATAATATCCTGCAAGATCATCTCCATTGATCCAGTAATAGATATCTCCTCTCCTGAGAAATATTGCCTTACCCCTGTTACCCGCCACTTCCCCTCCTATTCTCAGACCTTTCCCGGGGGTTATTTTTATCGGATTTCCGGTTATCCTCAGGGGATTATAGTTTATAACATACATGCAACCGGTGCCGAAAATATCTGCATACCTCTCAAGGATGGAGATGTCAAATTCTGACACAGCTTTTACCATATCCTCCGTTGAAATTCTGTCCGGAATCTGGAGTTTTCTTGAATATTCCTGCTCAATTCTCCTTGCCCTTTCTCCATCCTCCACACAGGCTATGGGAATCCCGGCATCTGCACCCTGTTCCTTCAGTCTGCATGGGAGCCTTTTCTCCCTTGTAACACCAATTTTGACCATACTGCCGAAGAGTGCAATGTAAACTACATGAGGTTCAAAACAGTCCTTCACGTCTTTGAGACATCTGCCCCTGCATGCAGAACAGGGATCGAAACTCTTTTTCAGGGTGTGTTTATCCCCCAGCAAAAGGGGGAACATATCCCTGACTGGTATATCTCCCTCTGTTGTTGTGAAAACACCTCTCAGAGAGTCGAATCCTGTTATAATCACGGGGTTTTTACGGGAATAAAACATATATAAGCCTTCTCCAATATCTGGAAATCATGTTCAGGATTGTGGAGGTTATCACCGGAATCATGATTATTTTCATAGGCCTGTCCCTCATAGCCATGGATCAGCTGTCGGGGGTGGGATCAGGAGTGGAATATGGAGGTATTGTGGTCATAGGCCCTTTCCCGATTTTATTTGGTAATTCCACTTCTGCCATAGCGATTTCGTCCATATTCCTTGTTATTTTCGTCATATTTACTCTATTGGCCATCTCCAGATGGAGGTGGTAACATCTCTCTGATAACCTATCTCGGCATGGTACTGGTTGGGGCTGGCGTATTTATCGTTCTGAGAGGTCTTACTGGCGTTGAAACACCCCGGAGATACATGCCCGAACAGGAGATACTCGGTGTGGAGGATCATGAATACAGTGATAGGCAGGAGTTGTACAGGACGGAGAGATACAGGAAAAAGAAAGATATAAAAGGAGGGGGGGTTATTCTCATTGGGCCGATTCCGGTTGTTTTCGGTACAGAAGGAAAATATGCTATAATTGCGATTGCAATGACGGTGGTGCTGATGGTTCTTGTACTGCTCATGATGGTGGTTGGATGGAGGTAAAAAAGATAGCATACTGGGAAAAGGCAGGCAGGCAAAACACTGAAGGAGTAATAAGGCTTGCAAAGGAGAGGTTTCTTGAAGGTGGGATAAATTATGTGGTGGTTGCAAGCACTTCAGGGCAGACAGGGGTTCTCACTGCCGAAATGTTTGAGGATACGTCCGCAAAACTCGTTGTGGTTACACACCATGCCGGATATCTGAAACCCGGTGAAGTTGAAATTCGGGAAGATAACAGGAAATTTCTTGAAGAGAGAGGCATTCCGGTGCTAATACATTCTCACATGCTCTCAGGACTGGAAAGATCTATTTCAAGGAAGCTGGGAGGTGTATCGAGAACAGAAGCAATTGCCGAGGCTTTAAGGAGCCTTTTCGGGCATGGTCTTAAAGTATGTGTCGAGATTACACTTATGGCAGCGGATGCCGGACTGATCCCCCCTGAAGATGTGATTGCAATAGGAGGTAGAGGGAGGGGGGCAGATACCGCGGTTGTTATCAAACCCGCACACATGAATTCATTTTTCGATATGACCATCAGGGAGATAATAGCCATGCCAAAGGTGAAGTAATGGCCGAATTCGAGATCATCGCAAAGGACGTTATGGGAAGAATAGGGAAACTGGAGACCCCTCATGGAAAAATAGAAACGCCCGCTCTTTTTCCGGTTATCAATCCAAATATAGACTTTATACCTCCCAGAGAGATCAGGAAGATGGGAGCTCAGGGAATAATAACCAACGCGTATATCATTTACAGATCAAAGAGGCTTAAAGATGCGGTTAGAAAGAAAGGACTCCACAGTTTTCTCGGATTTGATGGAGTGATAATGACAGATTCGGGATCATATCAGCTCTCAGTTTACGGTGATGTGGAGGTCACAAACAGGGAGATTGTGGAGTTTCAGCATGAAATAGGCTCGGACATAATCACACCACTCGACATACCCACTCCTCCCGATGCTCGGAGAGAGCATGCAGAGAGAGATCTTGAAATAACGATGGCCAGGCTTGAAGAAGCTAAGGAACTTCACAGGAGGTGGGATGATCGCAGTCTTCTTGTTGCACCACTACAGGGCTCCGTTTTTTCAGATCTGCGGAGAAAATCCGCAATTTTTTCAGCAGAGCTCGATTTTGACATATACGCTGTGGGGGCAATGGTTCCCCTGATGGATAGCTATAGATACGATGTGGTTATATCTCTTCTTTCCGAAATTAAATCTGTACTCCCGAGTTACTGCCCGGTACACCTATTCGGTGCGGGCCATCCTATGATCTTTCCCGTTGCAGTGGCTCTTGGGGTCGACATGTTCGATTCAGCTGCATACGCGCTTTATGCCAGGGATGGCAGATATCTGACCCCATCCGGAACTCTGAAAATTGGAGAGATAACAGACTTCCCATGCTCATGCAGGGTATGCTCGTCCCATACTCCCGAAGAGGTCAGAAACAGTGGTGAGCGGGATAGACTGATTGCAGAGCATAATCTGTATGTAAGCTTTGAGGAGATAAGGACTGTAAAACAGGCGATCAGGAATAACACACTCTTTGAAATGGTGGAAGAGAGGATAAGGTGCCATCCCTCACTCTTAAATGGGTGGAGAAATATGGAGAAGTATTCTGATCTCCTTGAAACATACGATCCATCATATAAAAGGAGTTTTTTCTATACGGGAGTTGAAAGCTGTTACAGACCTGCAGTAATCAGACACAGAAAAAAATTGAAGGAAATGGAGATTTACGGGAAAGAAATTGTAGTCTCTTTTATCGATGGGGATGGAGATTTTCTTTTCAAGCCACCTTTTGGGCCCTATCCATCGGGTCTATCTGAAACATATCCTGCTGGCCATGCTGAGGTGCCCCGGAATATCGAGATCGAGGCAGAAAAGCTTGCTCTTGAAACCCTTTTAGAGCTCATTTCGGAAAAAAAGGATATCAGATTTATTTTAAAGATAAACGGAGGGTGGAAAGAAAAGCTGAAAGACATCAGATTTCCTGAAAATGTCAGGTTGAGGATCGAGGGTGGTTGATGACAGAGATTCACGACATTCTCTTCAGAGATT
>WAJW01000095.1 GCA_015523685.1 Archaeoglobaceae archaeon | reverse complement strand
CTCAGACTTGACAGTGAGTTCATGTCTCCATCCCTTACGAGGCACTACCCACTTGTGGTAAAGAGGGGCAGTGGAATGTACGTGGAGGATGTTGATGGCAACGTTTTCCTTGATTTCACGGCGGGCATAGCAGTGTGTTCCACGGGCCATTGCCACCCTCAGATAGTGCAGGCCATTAAAGATCAGGCTGAGAAACTGATTCATATGTCCGGTACTGATTTCTACTATGAGCTTCAGGTTGATCTTGCTAAAAAACTTATAGATGTATCTCCGTTTGATTCAGGAAATGTGTTCTTTGGAAATTCAGGTACTGAAGCGGTGGAGTGCTCTTTAAAGCTTGCAAGGTATAACAGGAAAAGGCAGAATATCATAGCATTTTACGGGGCATTTCACGGAAGAACTCTCGGTTCTCTCTCTTTAACGGCCAGCAGAGCCGTTCACAGAAGACATTTCTTTCCCCTTGTGCCCGGTGTATTCCATACTCCCTATGCATACTGTTACAGATGCTATTTCGGAAAGACGTATCCAGAATGTGATTTTGAATGTGTTGAGGCCATAAGGGACATCCTCAGAAGAGTATCTCCCCCTGAAAACACCTCGGCAATAATATGCGAGCCGGTTCAGGGAGAGGGCGGATATATAGTTCCTCCTCCTGAATTTTTACCCATGGTTAGGGAAATATGCTCTGAAAATGATCTCCTTTTCATAGCGGATGAGGTTCAGTGCGGGATGGGAAGAACAGGCAGGATGTTCGCGGTGGAACACTGGAAGGTGGTTCCGGATATAATAGCGGTTGCCAAGGGAATAGCTTCCGGACTACCTCTGTCTGCGTGTCTGGCAGACAAGGGAATAATGAACTGGAGTGCGGGAAGTCATGCATCAACCTTTGGAGGCAACCCTGTTTCATGTGCATCCGCCCTGAAAACTATCGAACTGCTGGAAAATGGTCTTGTTGAGAATGCGGAGAAGATGGGGAAATTGCTCAAAAATAGATTGATGGAGCTGAAAGAGGAGCACGATGTAATAGGTGATGTCCGGGGACTGGGTTTGATGGTAGGGATCGAGATCATAGACAGGGATGGAAAACCGGATGGAGATATGGCGAGAAAGATCGTTATGAAGTGCTTTGAGAAGGGCCTCCTCGTCCTCCCCGCAGGTGAGAGTGTGATAAGATTCATGCCACCCCTCATAGTGGGGAAAGAACATATTGAGACCGCAGTGGATATTCTGAAGGATGTATTAAGGAGTTTGTCTGTATCTTAGCAGAGATTCCCTGAATCTTTTGATGGACTTTCTCAGGCTTCTGAACCCCTCCTCATCCTCTTTTACACCCTCAACGGTATCCTTTGACCAGAAGGTTGCCCCGAGATTTGCTCCGAAAAATCCTCCGCTGACGGGAATCATTCCGTTCAGAATGTAGAAGGTGATTATCTGAAGAAGGGCGTATTCCTGCCCTCCAGTTCTGTCACCTCCAACTGAAATACCCAGTCCTATCTTCCCACTGAAAAAGTCCGGTTCTGTTGCAAGAAATGCCCTTGTTCTGTCCATTACAGCTTTTAGCTGGGCTGAACATCCACCGTTGTAGACGGGTGTTGCCATTATTATCCCATCGGCGTTTTTCATAGGTTCCCGGAGATCTTCCATATCGTCCCTGAAGGTGCATTCACCGCTTTTCAGACATCTGTCGCAGTGGATGCAGAAGTTCAGTTTTTTTCCCCGAACTGTGAAAAATTCTGTTTCGAAACCATAGCTCTCAAGGGTCTCAAGGGCTTTTCTTAAAACATATTCAGTTGCACCTTTCCTCGGGCTTCCACAGATTCCAAGAACATGCATGGGTTGAATTAATACGCTGATAATAGAAGAATTTTAGCCCTTAAACTTCTCCCTCATTGCGATGAAATCCCTTATAATCCTGGCAGAAAGTATGCATGTGTTTCCACTATCGTATTCAGGGACAACCTCCACAAGATCAAAACCCATTGATTTTCCGGCCACCCTCTCCAGAATTCTCATCACATTTCGGAAATTCAGACCTCCCGGTTCAGGAGTTGAAACTGCAGGAGCGACTGATGGGTCAAAACAGTCCATATCAAGGGATATATAGATATTTTTAAGGCTGGACAGGTGGGAAAGGAGATCGTCCATACCATAGCTGAGATCCCGGGCTGTGAACACGGTCAAACCATCCCCATTCTCAATCTCTTCACGGGTCCCACTTCGAACTCCTGCAAGAACAATCTCTTCGACAGTACCGGCATCTCTCATCTCCATGAGTCTCCTTGTGACACAGGCATGATTGGATCTGGATCCATCGAATTCATTTCGCATATCGAAATGGGCGTCCAGAATAAGAACGCTGACTTTCTTCAATTTCGAGACACATCCTGCAGTTATGCTGTGTTCCCCGCCTATTATCACAGGAAACTTCCCATCCTCGACAATCTCTGAAACCCTCTCCCCTATCTTTCTGAGGAGAATCTCATGGGGGTATTCCACATCCAGATTTCCCATATCGTGAACTGAGCAATCTGAAATATCGACTCCATAATCGAAGGAGTAGCTTTCGAGATTCCAGCTTGCCTCTCTGATCCTCCCCGGTGCAAACCTTGAACCGGGCCTGAAACTCTGGGTTAGATCAAAGGGTATCCCGAGAATCACATACCTTGAACTCGAGTAATCTGAATCTGCTCCTGCAAAGAACAGTCCAAAGTTCATGGGTCACTTGGTGGCAAATTTCCTTTTGCCCATGCTCTCTATGTAAATTATCTCCTCTCCGACCTTTACCTTATCTCTGAGGTCATCGGGAATGGGGAGCTCAAAGGTTGAATAGTCGGTCATGTCCATCAGCTGTGCTGTGTTCCCCGTTACAGATATCACCTGAGCGGACTTTCTCTCCACTATGGGCACATAGATTTTAGCGGTCACCGGCTCTATCAATGTTCTTTTCTGACCGTCAAAAATTCCAACTGCATCTATCCTGGCTTTTGCTGCACCGTGCTTCCCGGGCTTTGAAACAGAAATGCTCAGAATTGTGCAGGGCTCATCATCAACGAGAACGTATCTACCTTCTTTAAGATTCCTGACTTCCGTTTGTTCTTTCATGGTCTCAATGAGGGGTCACGTGAATCATTTTTAAATTTTTCGATAAATATGATTTCTGTACCAAAATTACTGTGGGGGCTTTTCAAAGGTCTTAGAGTGCAGTTCTCTGTTATGCAATAATATAAACATTTGATCTCAGTAATATCTGTATCTCGGATACCTTTCCAGGACCATTCCCTCGATTATAAGGGGAAACCTTTCCTCAACCTTTTCAATTGCATTGGATAGCTTCCACTCCTTCTCAGCATAGATTGTGAAGAGTTCATCTCCCGCTTTTACAAGCTCTCCCCTTTTCTTATGCAAGTATATCCCTGCTCCCTTGTCATGTGGAGCACCCGCTGCTCTTGCAATCTCCACAAATCTCTTGTTATCAAGATGGACGATGTATCCTTCCGTTTCGGCATGCACAACATACTTTTTATCTCCCACAACCACATCTTCAGATTTTACATCCGGATTTCCACCCTGCACTGTTACAATCTCTCTGAATTTTTTAAGGGCCTTTCCAGAGTTGAGGATTCTCTCTGCATCCTTTTTTCCATCCCGTGACTTTCCAGTTATTTCCAGCAGTATTCCCGCAACTCCCGTTGCTTTTTCGTACAGACTTCTCGGGCCCTGTCCGGTCTCAAGCATGTAAAGTGCCTCTCTCGCCTCCAGGGCGGGACCTATTGCCCTTCCTATCGGGCCACCTCCGTAGGTAATGGCACATTCTACGTTCATGCCCAGTCTTGAACCGAGTTCAACAAATTCCCGGGCCATCATTCTACCCTCGTTTATGTCGGGAACCTTTGATCCTTCTCCCACCGGAATGTCGATAACCACATATTCTGCTCCAACTGACCCCTTTTTTGCCATCACTGACGCAAGAAGCTGACTGCGGGGGTCGATTGAAAGGGGATACTCAACCTCAATTATCCTGTCATCTGCGGGTGCGATATTTGTTGCACCTCCCCAGACAAGAGCACCGCCAGCCTTCAGCGTTATCTCTTTTAGTTCTTCTGCTGTAAACTCAACAGGTGCAAAAACCTCCATTATGTCTGCGGTACCTCCTGCCCCAGTTATCGCCCTGGAACTCGTTTTTGGTATGAGGAGGCCTGTGGAAGCAATGATGGGGACTATGAGGAGTGAGATTTTGTTCCCCGGAACTCCCCCTATACTGTGCTTGTCAACCACAGTGCCTTTATCGAAAGATATTCTCTCTCCGGTATCTATCATGGCCCTTGTCAGCCATTCTATCTCCTCTATATCCATCCCGTGAATGTGTGAAGATATTACAAAAGCTGTTAGCTCCACCTCTCGGATATCATCGTTAACTATTCCCCGGACAATTTCGTAAATTTCCTCTTCAGTGAGCTTTTCTCCGTTAATCTTTCTCTTTATGCTTTCAACGGATCGGGGTTTTGAGACTGCGGTTATTCTCACATCGTCTCCTTCATTGGCCCCGAACTTTTTCAGTGTGTTCGAATAGAGGCCGATCTCTCCCCTCCCAACGACACTTTCACTTATCTCGACAGAGACCGTCAGCGTGTGATCATCTCTGAAAATTCTCACTCTATCCCCGGGAATCAATCCGAGTTCGTGGGCGTCGTCCGTGTTTATAACAACAGCATACTCTCTCTTCTCAACATTTAGAAATTTGACCCTGAGTTTCATCCAGATTTCTTTTGGCGGTATCGTTTATAAGTAATTTGGGTCAGAACCCGTATCTTGCCCTTGATGGTGTTTCAGGTAGTTTAATTCTGAAAGTGAGTCTGTATATGGCTCTCCCGGATTCAACCCTCAGAAATCTTGTGCTGATTTTGAGATCTCCTCCGAGCACCTTTTTTATTTTTGATGCAGTGTGTCTGGCATCGTTCAGACCCGTGAAATAGATATCAAAGCCCCCTTCAGATTCAAGAATCTCATATTCACTCCTTCCTCTGTATCTCTCCACTATATTCAGAATTGATCTGATTTCGTTTTCTGTCAGTTCTCTGCTGGATCGTATCTGTATGATTCCATCATGCACGGTTCAGAATTGGAAAATAATATCTCATAATAGTTTTGATATATGGGATGTGAGACTCGATGAACTCATGGTGGCCCTCGGCCATGCATCCTCCAGACAGGGAGCAAAAAGGCTTATAAAAATGGGCTCGGTGAGGGTTGATGGGAAGAAGGTGACAAAACCCTCCCTCGATGTTGATTTTTCATCGGAGATATGCGTCCTGAATGAAGATCGGCCTGCAGGGTACTGGAAACTGAAAATGCTCGACGAAAAATATGGCCTCATACATTCTGGTGACAGGGTTCTGGATGTGGGAAGTTCTTCAGGAGGTTTTCTGCTATACGCATGTGAAAAGGCTGGATTTGTAACAGGGATTGAGTTCAGCAAAGAATTTGAAGAAAAATTGAGAAAAATAGAGGATAAATTTGAAAATGTCAGGGTGTTATTCGGTGATGCCTTCAGGGTACCTCCTGAAACCCTGGGAATTATGGATGTCATTCTTATTGATGTTACCACAGAGGTAGACGGATCGCTCAAACTTCTCAGGAAATACACCCGTATTTTAAAGAAACAGGGAAAGGTACTGGTGGTTTTCAAGGGTGTTGATGAGATGGACCCGACATCATCTGATTTCGGAGATCTCAAAATACTGGGAATCGAAAAATCACCCAGGAAGGAGGTTTATGTTGTTCTCAAGAAAATTTAGAAGTTTCGTTGCACAGACTGGATTTATTATGGATGTACGGCAGGTGTTTACTGTATGAGCAGGCTGTGTGTCAGGTGCAAGGGAAATCTGCTCTGTGGCAGGAGTAAGTGCCCCATCACAGAGAGATTCAGGTTTCTGAGCAGGTATGAAGTGAGGGATCATCTGATAGATCCCACTCCCCCGTCTGTCTTTGTTGGAAGATACGGTTATCCCGCGGTTAACGCAGGCCCCCTTATTTCGATCACCGACGCCCCTCCTGAGATAACGGACAACCCGGGTGAATGGGCGGGAGGGAGGATCGAGGATGTTCTCAGGTTCAGGACAGGTCTCGTGAGGGGGAATTTCAGGGTAAATGTGGAAGAGGCAAGAGATCCGGGCAGGATGCTTCAATATGTCCAGGAAATCGCATTGAGTGGTTCTCCAATTGATGTTGAGGCGAAATTCAGTAAAATAGGGAATAACAGTATGAGGTTTGACGATACTCTCGCTCCTCATGGAATATCAGGTACTGTGAAAGATCTCAGAGTTGTGGATAATCCAAAGGTCCCTCATAAGGTGGAGAGGGCAGTGGGTGACACGGATGCGAGGGTCAGTGAAATTACCGCCGAGCTTCTTGATAATGGAGTTTCAACGTATCACATTCAGAGGCTTCTGACAGCTGGTCTGCTGGGTAAGAAGAGGGACAGGAGACTTGTGCCGACGAGATGGGCTGTGACCGCCGTACATGACACAGCGGGAAAGGAACTGATTGCCAGGATTATGATGTATGATCAGATAAATGAATTCCTCCTTTTCAGCTATGAGCATTTCGGAAATCATTTTGAGGTCCTTTTAATGCCCGCACCTTATTTCTTTGAAATAGTGGAGATATGGACAAAAAACAGCCTGTGGAGCTCTGGAAGTGCGGTCATTGAGGTTGACAGGGAAAGAAGAGGTGTGAAAAAAACCTACTCTGTACTGGGGGGTGGGTATTATGCGGGGAGACTTCCAGTCCTTGAATACCTGAACGAGCGGAAAAAACAGGCGGGAGCGATGGTTGTCAGAGAAATCCACCCATCCTACTGGGCTCCCCTGGGTGTGTGGGTTGTGGAAGAGGGTGTAAGGAATGCAATGAAAAGCAAACCCGAAATTTTTGAAAATGTTGATCAGGCGGTGGAGAGAATCAAAAATAGGATAAGGACGCCATTTCAAAAATGGCTCCCCAGACTATCCATGCTCAGAGAGTTCAAAGAGCAGAGATCCATTTATGATTTCTTAAATGGGTGAAAGCTCCCTGAGAACGTTTGTTTCTGTTATCACACCCACAGGTTTACCGTCATCCACCACAACGAGCAATCTCACGTGGTTTTCGTTCATCAGGGTTATGGCTTCTCTCAGTGTTGTTTCTCTTGAAACCGTTACAATTCTTTTGTTCATGTAATCAGAGACCGGATGATTGACTCTCCCTTCAGAGAGCGCTTTGGCGGTTTCTCTGAGAGTGAAAAGCCCTATGAGCCTTCCATCCGATTCAACAGGTGCGTTTACGATTCCGGCATTCACCATCCTCTTTGTTGCATCCAGAATTGGCTCATCAGCCCTCACGGTTATCACCGGTGATTTCATGTATTCCTCCACTGTCTTCTTAGGGAGAGACACCATCTCCTTTATCGAGCACAGAATTGAATTCTGGGTGTCATCCCGCCCCACAACCTCTCCAACAATGACAAGCTCGTTAACCGGGGTGGGCCCTATTCTGACACTGTCTCCTATGTTAATGTTTTTTATATCGCCGAGAACTCTTATGTTTGCCTGACAAACCTCAGGATGCCTCAGAGTTGTGAAATCAATTTCCTCCGGGACGAGTTCTTCCATAAGTTCACCATTCACGTATACCGGAACCGGAGCCTCCTCCTCCATGGGTGTGATTGAAAGAACCTCGTAGGATTTTGCGGTCGGTCTGTATCCACCTTTCGGGCCGGGTACACCTTCAACAAGCCCAAGAGCCCTGAGCGCCTGCATCTGATTTCTGACCGTTCCTGGATTTCTGTTGATCATCTCAGCAATCTCTTCACCCTTAATGGCTACAGGCCCTTTCTGTCTTGCCAGAGTAATTAACGCAAGCAATATATCTTTCTGAATCTGGGTAAGTTCCATTACATCATCCTCCTATTTACAACTATTAAAGCTGACAATAATATATAAATACTTCGATTATTATTTTCATTGATTAGTATGATTTTAAACTATAAAAAAGTTCCCACTGTGCTTACATCCAGAGAACTTCTGGATAAGGCATTCAGAAGGGCGAGCAGGATATCAGCCAGGAAAGAGAGAGAGAGGGTAGCCACAAAAATACTGACCGCATCGAATGTGATACATGATTACCTCATAAAGGTGGTGAAGGCCCATCCAACATATGAAAGACTCCCCCCCTTCTATTTTGAGCTGATAGATCTGATTGCAGGAGTGGATGAGATAAAGAAATCCCTTTCCCATCTCTCCTGGGCTGCAAAGCAGGTCAGGAGAATCGGGAATATTCACTCAAGGGAGGCGAAGAGAAGCAATAATCCTGCAGATGTTTTGAAAAAGGCTTACGGCAGGATATCATCCATTGTGAATGATATCGATGACAGTCTCGTGTTCCTTAACAGGGTTAGGAACGAACTCAAAAATCTCCCGTCAATAAGGGAACTGCCGACCATAGTCGTTGCAGGCTACCCCAACGTCGGGAAAACAAGTCTCGTTTCGGAGATATCGAGTGTAAAACCAAAGATAGCATCGTATCCTTTCACGACAACTGCCATCCATGTGGGATTTTTCAAAATGGAAGGTGAAAAATATCAGATACTCGATACTCCCGGACTTCTGGACAGGCCTCTTTCAAAGAGGAATGTTATAGAAAGGAAGGCCATCCTCTGTCTCAGACACCTCTCGGATGTCATAGTCTTTCTTATTGATCCAACAGGACACTGCGGGTATCCCCTGGGAGACCAGATCAACCTCATGAATGAGATAAGAAAGAGTTTTCCGGTTCCGGTGCTGCCCGTATACAGCAAGTCAGATCTTCATGAAAGAGATGAGCTTTTCCGCATATCCGTGAGCACGTCAGAAGGGATAGAATCGTTAAAAAAAGAACTCAGGAAGATTCTGAAAGATAATCAGGGAAATAAAGAATCCAAGGATGGCGCCTCCATTTAGGAATGGAAGTCCGGGATGTGCCCCCCCTCTGATCTTTGCGCTGATCATCATGGCGATAAATCCAGCTACTGTGCCTGCCAGTGCAGAGAGGGCATGGACGTTCAGCAATGAATTTCCTCCGCCCATGAACGTATTTGCAGAAACAACGAGGATGGAAGGAATTATGAGATCTCCAAGTCCGAGGAAATAGGCTCCAGACTCTTTCATTTCGTTTATATCATCTTTGAGACTAAAATCCCATCTGAACGGGAAGATAAGGAGTATGGGTACTCTGAGCTTCACAACCGCCTCTGCAAGAGAGATCATGTGTCCCGTTCTGTATACCGAAAGGTAATCATAGATGGCAAGTATTGCCAGAAGAATTACCGCCGGAATCGGGGAGAGGGATATTCCGAAGATTGCGGTTATTCCCACCGCAAGCATTATGCCAACAGCATCAATGATGAGCCAGGATTGCCAGAAATAAAGGATCAACGACAGAGATACTGCCAGGGCAAGGGCAAGAAAAGGTGGCATAAAAGGGAGGAGGACATACTGGATTGATATCAGGATGAGGAAAAAAATAATGGCCTTGAATAATTTATCTGCATTGAGCTTTATCAGAATAAGTATGATCCCGGTGAAAAGAAGGATAAGCCCGATGTAATAGATTGCATTGGAAACTCTCTCGGGATTCTCAAACACCCTTACGTTTTCCTTCAGATACGTGTGGGAAATCGATACACTTAGCAGTGGGATAACAACAAAGCAGGCAAACATCAGTCCAATGGCTGTGATCTCACCTCTCTTTATGGTATCCCTCCTCTGAATGTGATTACATTATCCAAAAATATAATATATGTTATAAACCTTACACATATCGGTGGTTGATGTGGAGCCCAGAGATATATTGTTTTCTATTGTGATGGTGATATCCTCTTTCACCCTGACATTTCGATGGCTCACGATCTATCATGAGGCGGATCCGGTGCTGATACTCTCTGCAATGATTCTTATAGGAGCCCTTGCCTCTCTTCTGATAAGCATCGAGTTGAGGTTAAAGAGAATGGAACAGATGATGGACGAGCAGGTGAGGGGATTGAGAATTAATGTAAGGGGTCTTGAGGAAAGCATTGACAGGAAACTGGAGTCGTACACGAGATTGCTGAATGAGACCGTGAATGATCTGGCAAGGAGAATATACCGCTGAATATGGATGATAGCCGTTATACCCGAAGGTGTTGTAAGGGAGATATTTGTTCACGCAGATGAAGATTTCCCGAATGAAGCGTGTGGATTCTTATTCGGGAAGAGAAATGAAGAATGGAAAGTAACCGCCATAAGAAAAGCGACGAACACTCTCAAATCACCCACCCTTTTTGAGATACCCGCCGAGGAGATTTATCTTGCCTGGATGGATGCCGAGAAAAAAGGATTGGATGTGATCGGAGTTTACCATTCCCATCCCTACGCCCCTCCACGACCATCAGGGAGAGATCTGGAGTATATGAGGAACTCTGATTTTATATGGATCATTGCAGGCAATGCTGAACTAAAGGCTTATTACTGGAAAGGTAAAATTCTCGAAGTGAAAATAGATGTAAGGGATATGAAATGGGAGTGGATATAGGAGATCTGGTGGTCAGGCATGAGGTTGATTTCAGAGAGCTCTCCGGCAGGACAGTCGCCATAGACGCATTCAACGCTCTCTATCAGTTTATAAGCATAATCAGGCAGAGAGATGGGACACCGCTCATGGATCGGAATGGAAGGATGACCTCCCATCTTTCAGGAATTCTGTACAGAATAACAAATCTTGTCGAGGAGGGGATCAGGCCTGTATTCGTATTTGATGGAGAGCCTCCTCCCTTCAAACATGCCACCATTCAGGAGAGGAAAATGCTCAGGGAAGAAATGGAATCTAAATGGCGTGAAGCCGTTGCGGAGGGGTCAGAAGACGCCTTCCGATATGCCCAGGCGAGTGGAAGGGTTGACGAACATATTGTTGAAACCTCAAAGAGACTGCTGGAGTACATGGGAATTCCCTATGTGAATGCCCCATCGGAAGGCGAGGCACAGGGAGCATACATGGCCATGAAGGGAGATGTGGACTATGCAGGAT
>WAJW01000094.1 GCA_015523685.1 Archaeoglobaceae archaeon | reverse complement strand
CATTTGAAGACAGAATTTCTGAAATCGAGAGGGAGATCGAGGATCTGAAGGTAAAAAGACAGGAGACAAAGGAAGAACTGGAAAAGATTGAGAGGGAAAATCTTGATCTCATACTGGCGATGGAGGAGCATTTCACCATAGAACTGGAAAAGGATGAACTGCCTCTCAGATCCGCAACATCAAATTACGCCTTTGTAATTTCCGGATATGTTCCGGAGGACAAATTCGAGGAGGTTAAGAGAAGGGTTGAGGAAAGAACAGACGGAAAGGTTGTGGTTGAAAGAATTGAGGATGAGATCTGGAATCCACCAACCGCCCTCAAAAATCCCGGCCCTGCAAAACCCTTCGAGATGATAACCCACACATTCGCAACTCCCAAGTATACTGAATTTGATCCCACCCTCATAATATGGTTGTTCTTCCCCTTTTTCTTTGGTTTCATGCTCGGTGATATTGGATATGGTATATCGATTCTGATAATTTCCCTCATATTAAAGAGAAAATTCAGAACAGAGGGGTGGCAGAGCCTTCTGAACGTGATGCTGTACTGCGGTGGTTCGACCATAGTTTTTGGCTTTATCTATGGAGAGATGTTCGGTTTTGAGCTATTCGGGGAGCATGGATTGTTTCACAGCATAACACCAATTGCGCCAAGGCTTGATGCGGAAATTGCCGTTCTCCTTCTGGTAATATCCATCATACTGGGACTGATAAAGGTGTACCTCGGATACATTCTGGGTTTCATTCAGACATACCAGAACCATGGTTTCAAACATGCATTTCTGGAGAAAGGTAGCTGGCTGATCCTCCTCACAGGAGGGATTCTGGCGATTCTTGCAGGGATGCAGATACTGGGTGTATGGGTTGTACTTTCAGAATCTCTGCTGAAGCCATTTCTGGGAACTGGAATAGCCATGTTCATTGCAGGCGCACTGCTCATAGTTAAGGGGGAGGGGGCAGTCTATGTGATGGAGATCCCGACCCTTCTCAGCAATATCATGTCTTATGCCCGATTGCTTGCCATCGGTCTATCTTCCGTGGGCATTGCTGTTGCATTCAACACAATGGGCATTGATCTTTTCATTAAAAAGGGTGGATTCCTCGTTGTCATCGGGGTCATAATCCTTCTTCTGGGGCATTTCATAAATCTCCTGCTCGGGATTATCGACCCCGGTTTGCAGTCCCTCCGATTGCACTATGTGGAATTCTTCACAAAGTTCTATGAAGGTGGAGGGATAAAGTACAATCCGTTTGGAAGAAAAAGAAAATATACGGAGGAGTGAGAAAAATGGCCATAGAAACTGGATTAATAGCTGTTGGAGCGGGACTGGCTGTAGGTCTGGCAGGAATTGGAAGCGGTCTTGGTGAACAGGGAATTGGAGCGGCGGCAGTAGGAGCGATGGCCGAAGACCCTGAGTTCTTTGGTAAGGGTCTTCTGATGACCGTTATACCGGAGACCATCGTCATCTTCGGACTGGTCATAGCGTTCCTGCTGATGTTCATGTTCATGGGAGCCTGAACCGCTCCCGGGAATGCCAGGAAAGGGATTGACATGGGACTGGATAGTGTACTCAAGGAGATATCAAGGGAGGGAGAAGAGAGAATCAATCAGATAAAAAAAGAGGGTGAGACAGAGGCAGGTAAAATACTGGAGAGGGCAGAAAAAGAAGTGGCAGAGATACTTGAGAAGGCAAAAACAGAAGCTGAAAGAGAAGCTGAGAGAAGGAAGAGGCAGGAAATTTCTTCTGCGAATCTGGAAGTGAAAAGAAAACTGCTAACCAGAAAAAAGGAGCTTCTTGATGAAGTGCTTGAAAGGCTAAAAGAGAAAGTTGCAGATTTGTCCACCCGAGAGCGGAGAGATCTCCTCAGAAAGATCCTTGAAACACATGGCAGGGAGGGGGCAAGAGTTTACTGCAGTGAGCGGGACCAGAAGGATATAAAAAAGCTGTCAGATCTTGAAATAGCCGGTACGATAGATTGTATAGGTGGAGTGATTATTGAGAGTGAGGACGGAAACGTAAGGCTGAACTACACATTTGACGAAATCCTCCAGCAGGTGTATGAGAGGAACATAAAAGAGGTTTCAGAAAGATTGTTTGGAAAGTGATCCCATGGTATCCATACTGAGAAGACTGAGAAGAACGAAGGTGAGGGATTACGCATACATAAGTGCCAGAGTCCGGGTTATGCGCAGATCCCTCATTCCCGCAGACGAATATCGGAAACTGCTCAACATGGAGTTCAACGAGATAATCAGGTATCTCGAGGAAACACAGTACAAGAAAGAGATAGACGAGCTCACCCACAAATACTCCGGCGTGAGATTGCTTGAATATGCCCTCAACATGAACCTGTGTGCAACGTACAACAAGCTCGTCAGGATTTCTTCGGGAATACCCAGAGCACTTGTGACGGAATACCTGAGAAAGTGGGATGTCCAGAACATCAAATCCATCATTCGAGGGAAACTGTTTGGATTCCCTGATGAAGAAATAAAGGAATCCTTTGTTGGCGCAGGAGAGTACAAATATGAGGATCTTGTGGCACTTCTCAGCAGAGATACCGTTGAGGACGTTATCAATGCACTTCAGGGAACACCGTATCATGAAATACTCAAAGAGGTGGGAACAAAGCCACTGAGTGAGATAGAGGATGAACTTGATAAGCTGTATTACACGAGACTTCTTGATATCAGGCCGGAAAGTGAGGACGTGAGATACCTGCTTGAGTTCATCAGGATGGAGGTTGATCTTAAAAACATCAAAACCATACTCAGATTGAAAGTAGAGGACGGGACATACGATGAAATAATGAAGAGCATAATTCCCGGTGGTTATCAGATTTCTGTAGATGAGGCCAGGAAACTTGCCAATATGTCCTGGGACGAGGTTATGAGGGGACTTGAATCCTACTGGTTCTGGGATGCCATATCCGAAAAGGTGAAGGAGGGTGCACCTCTCTCAATTCTGGAGGTTTATCTTGATAAGTACTGGTGCAATACAGTAATCAGTAAATCCAACCATTATCCTCTTTCCATCCTTCCCGTCCTTGCATACATAATCCTGAAAAAGGTTGAGACGGACAATCTCCGTATAATTGCAAGAGGAAAGTTAGAGGGAGTTCCAAAGGAGGCCATTGAGGAACAGCTGGTGATCGTATGAAGGAGAGGGGATTCAGGCTTGCGGTGGTTGGTGATCAGGAATTTGGACTGGGATTCAGGCTCGCCGGGATCAGGGATATTCATGAAGTCTCAGATCCCGCAGAGGCCGAAAATACAATCGAAAAGATACTTGGAGACAGGAACATAGGGATAGTTGTCATCCAGCAGAATATTTTCGATAATCTCTCAGTTTCCCTTAAAAGGGAGATTGAAGAAAGAACCGAACCGACCTTTGTGAAGGTCGGGGGAGAGATGGGAGTTGAAGAACTTAAAGAAAAAATTAGAAGGGCTATAGGTGTTGATCTATGGAAGTAGGAAAAATTTACCGGGTATCAGGGCCAGTTGTAACAGCAGAAGGGCTTAAAGCGAGCATGTACGATGTTGTCCGGGTTGGTGAAGAAGGACTGATGGGTGAGGTCATAGGTATCAGAGGAGACAGGACAACAATTCAGGTTTATGAGGATACATCCGGTATCAAACCTGGAGAGAAGGTGGAGAATACCGGAATGCCCCTTTCCGTTGAACTCGGTCCGGGGATATTATCCAGTATTTACGATGGTGTTCAGAGGCCTCTCCCTGTGATAAAGGATGTGGCGGGAGACTTCATAAGC
>WAJW01000093.1 GCA_015523685.1 Archaeoglobaceae archaeon | reverse complement strand
GGTCCAGGAAAATCAAAAATAAAATAGCTTTTCATTCCCTGATCTTTCATTTTTCAAAACCACTCCTGTAAGCAAGATTTTCTCCCGAAAATTCTCAGGATTTGCTATTTCAAAATCAATTAAGTCTGGAATTTTGTCTTTTCCTGTATTTTCCTGATTGCGGAACCAGAAAAATGAGGTTCCATCAAGAAATGCATGGCTGTCACCTGAAAAAATTACCGTAAAATGCCCCCGCTCAGAAAAATTAAATATACACCGTCCTTTTATCGATGCGGTCTCAAAGTAAAATACATCTTTTTCGCTGTCATATCTCCAGAATGGTTTTGGCATGCGGTTCCATTCAAAATTTCTGCACCACTTCCTTATAATTTCCTTCACCTCATCGGATACTGCAAATTTCACAGTAAGGAGTATCCTCTCACCTCCCCTTCAGATATATGAACATCCAACCAGCAAATTGTCTTGCCTCTTATCCGAAAGCCCTGAAGTTCAAAATGATAAAATGCCTAACCACTTAAATAAATTGTTATGAAACCAGCACACACTATCCCTCTTTACACCTGAGTATCGCGGTCATGAGCTCTTCCGGTTCATCCGTTCCGATCCTGTATTTTTTACCTGATTTCATTCTGATTTCAACCGCATCCAATCCAGACACATTGTAAAGCCATCCATGAGGAGTGAGCCGAATTCCCCATCCATAGTACCACCTGTTCCTAACCTTTCTGCAGGATTCTATCTCTCTGAGAGGGAATCTCTTCCTGATCATCCCGATTCCAAAGCGTATTTCAAGAACTCCTCTTTCAATTTTTACTGTCAGTGAGCTGAAGTTAAAGGCAGAGATAATCAGAATAACCAGAACAAGCAGGGCAACCCAGTTCAGACCATAGACATACATTGTGACGGCGATTATAACCACAGGAATGGTGAAGATGGTAAGGGTCAGATATCCTGCCTGAGTGTGAATGTACTTCACCATATGAATGTGACATGCAGGGTTGATATATCCCTTCCGGTTAACAGATGGTTGATTAAGTCTTAAAATCATGTAGAATGTACAACTTTAACAACAAAAAATCATCTGGATTTTTACTTCTTCCGAAAATTTAATTAGCCATCTTTCACCATCCCTGATCCATGAGCATATTCATTGACCTCGTGGCGGAAATGCATGAGAAAATAAATTCAGCCATATTCTCATATTCCACGGACAGGGATATGAAAAAACTTACAGAGATAGCTCCTGATCTTCTCATCCCGCTGGCAAACATCCATGATCTTGCTGTGAAGGTTAAGGAACTCAGGAAAATGGCAGAATCCATCAGGATGGGAAAAAACATTATTGAAAGGTATCTCTCCCCTCTTTTTGATGAAGATGTTGCATCAAAAGAAGATTACCTTATGAATGCAATTCTCAGGCTCAGAAGTACCCTCCAGTCTATGATTGAGATTTCAGAGAAAATTCAGGATCTGGATGAGGATCTTGAGGGGACTGCGATAATGTTGCAGGATAATCTCCCCGGATATTATCCCTCCCCAGCGGTAATCGATGAAATGGAGAGATACAGGACAGATGAAACGATGGTATTTAACCTCCCTTTTGGAGTGAAAGAGGTTGGATTTGAGGATATCCTGAGAGTTTCTGCCCTGGCAGGATGCAAACCTGAATATCTGCCCGTGATTCATTCCGCTCTTAAATGTATTTCCTCAGAAGAGTTCAATCTGTTTGGAGTTCTCACAACGGAATACCCATGCTGGCCACTGATCGTCGTTAACGGCCCGATCAGACATACCACAGGAATAAACTGTGGAAACAACTGCCTCGGAGTTGGAGCCCACGCCAACACAACCATAGGCAGAACACTGACTTTGTTGATCGATAAATACATCCTGTCAATAAGAAAGACCAAAACCGGACAAGGAACTCCTTGCCAGTATTCTTATTGTTTCGGAGAGAATGAGGAGGAGTCACCATGGGAACCATTGCATGTGGAGAGGGGGTTTGATCAGGACGATAGCACCGTCACAGTTATTGGCGGAGAATCACCTCACTCCACTGCAGATCATGTCTCAAAAAAAGGTGAGGACTTGCTCATGACAATAGCCAGATCCATGATATCCATGGGCAGTTATAATGTCTATCTCGGAGATGGAGATGTTATGCTTGTTCTCGGACCAGATCACGCAAATTTTCTTGCTGAAGAAAACTGGGCAAAGGATGATATCCGTGGATACCTCTACGAGATGGCGAGAAATCCTCTCGAACTCCTCGAAGGAAGAGGTGGATGGGGACTTGACGAGTTCAGGACTGAATGGGCGAAAAAATTTGAAAAAGTCCCGGTTGTTAAATCTCCTGAAAACATTCTCATAGTGGTGGCGGGAGGTAAAGGCAGACACTCATCCTACATCCCATCCTATGGAATGACAAGGGCTGTTACCGTGAAAATAGACCATTAAAAAATTAATAGGATTTTTAATTCATTTCCTCTTCTTATCTCTTCACTTTTATTTCAACGTCTTTCCACTCCTCTGGAATCCCGTGCAGTGTTCCCACAAGAGCTTCTATCACTCCAGAGAAGACCTTCACAACATATTCATTTAACGGCACATTTTCTCCGTCGATTTTCAGTTCCACATCCACATTTTTCACCCCCTGAAGTATGGTTCTCTCAGCTTTACAGCCTTCATAATAAGCCTGTTAACATCCTCTCCATTCAAACAGCTCCTCGCATCAACAAGGTTGTCATTTCTCAATAGACAGGGCTTTATCTTGCCATCAGATGTCACACGTATTCTGTTGCAATTCATGCAGAAATGTGAGTTGTCCATGGGCCTGACAACCTCCACAACACTTCCATCAAGGTAATATTTCTTTCTCCTGTGCATTGCCCTTTCTTCAACTCTAATTGCTCTCTTCCCGAGATCCCTCTCCAGAGAAACCATGTCAACCCTCCTGTCCTTTAGATCTCCAAAATCAAGAAGCTCTATCAACTGAAGTATTGCTGGCTTCCCTCTGACAAACTCAATCATGTCCTCAATCTCATCATCATTTATATCCTTAAGCAGAACCATGTTAACCTTAACGGGCGTGAGACCCTCATTCATTGCA
This sequence comes from Archaeoglobaceae archaeon, assembly GCA_015523685.1. Taxonomy (GTDB): domain Archaea; phylum Halobacteriota; class Archaeoglobi; order Archaeoglobales; family JdFR-42; genus WAJW01. The sequence continues at coordinate 463 of WAJW01000093.1, read as the reverse complement.
AGTTCTATACCTTCAATAACCCTGTCCATCACCTTTTTACCTGTTATGCGTCTGTATTTTTCAGGATCAAGGGTGTCAAGACTTACATTGACTCTGGTAACTCCCGCATCTTTCAGATCGTGAACAACCTCAGGGAGGAGAGTTCCATTGGTTGTTATGCTTATTTCTTCAAATTCGGGCATTTCGGAGATTATATCTGGCAGATCCTTCCTCAGAAGTGGCTCCCCTCCCGTTATCTTCACCTTCCTTATACCGGACTCTCTGAATCCCTTTGCCAGTTTTAAAATCAGCTCTACCGGCATATCTCCATCTGACCCGTCCTGCCCCTCCCTGTGGCAATAAATGCAGTCAAGGTTACATCTGTCTGTAACCGCAATTCTCAGGTTTGTTACCATCCTCGAATACGGGTCAACCAGCATCTTCCACCCTCTCGTATCTCTCCATATCATAGAAGGTATTTATA
>WAJW01000092.1 GCA_015523685.1 Archaeoglobaceae archaeon | reverse complement strand
GATAATCCCAGAAACTCGGAAAAATGGTTCACAGCATTCCCCTGCTTCTGAAGTATCTCCGGATTCTGAGAGCTCAATACAAAACCCTCGATGTCCTCAGGGGAGATATCTCTCGCATCTTCCAGTGCTTCCTTCACGGCCATCTGGGCAAGGTCAGTGGCAGATCTCTCAAGATGCTTTCCATACTTCGTGGTTCCCGTACCTACAATGGCGACTCCAGTCATGGATCATTCCTTCCTCGAATAGTCATAAAATCCTCTACCGCTTTTCCTTCCATGTCTGCCTGAGTAGTAGAGCATTCTGACGGTCTGAGGAACTGTAAATCTGTCCCCATATACCTTCCTCATCTCCTCTCCGGCATGGAATATAACCGGAATTCCATTTGTGAAATCCAGAAGCTCAAATGGTCCCATTGGATGATTCAGGCCAAGCTTTATGGCCTTATCTATGTCTTCTGCAGTCGCAACCCCCTCCTCCAGGATCCTTATGCATTCCGTAACAAATGCCTGCAGGGCTCTGCTGGTTATAAACCCCACAGAGTCATTGCACACAACAACCTCTTTTCCGAATTCCTTTGAAAGTTCGATGATTGTGTTCAGAGTGTCTTCCGATGTATCGATTGTCTTTACGATCTCTATTAACTTCATTATGGGTGGGGGGTTAAACCAGTGCATTCCGATGAATTTCTCTTTTCTGTCTGTGACAGATGCCATTTCCGTTATGCTAAGGGCTGATGTATTTGATGCAAATATTGTTTCTGGAGGACAGATCTTATCCAGCTTGCTGAATATGTCCTGTTTTAACTTCATATCCTCTGGCACAGATTCAATAACCAGACTGGCATCTCTGGCAGAGTTAAGATCTGTGGATCCCTCTATCCTTGAAAGCACCTCTTCAATTTTATCAGATTCAAATTTTCCCTTTTCCGCAAGTTTATTCAGGCTGAATTTTATTCCATTGAAAGCTCTGTCGATGAATTCCTGTTTTACATCTATCATTGTCACGGGATATCCATGCATCGCAGAAACCTGCGCGATGCCATGTCCCATGGTACCTGCGCCAACAACACATATCCTGTCTATTTCCATATCAATCACCCTCCAGTCTGAATTTTTCCTTCTTTTATAATGTTATTTAAGGGTAGCGTTTTTTAGAAAATAGATTAGTGATTGACTATCTGTTTTTCAACGCCGTTATCAGTTTTGGAAGCACATCTCTCCAGTCACCCACAATTCCGTAGTCAGAGTATTCGAAAACAGGAGCATTCTCGTCTTTATTTATTGCAACTATCCTTCTTGCATTCATCACACCCGTAAGATGCTGAATCTGACCTGAAACTCCAATGGCTATGTAAAGCGAGGGTTTGATTCTCTTTCCGGAAAGCCCTATCATCGTCTCCTCAGGTAACCAGTGGTAGTCATAGGCAACAGGTCTTGTACTACCGATCTCTCCGCCAAGAACTTCCTTGAGCTCCATGGCCATTTTTATTCCATCTTCCCCTCCTATTCCTCTTCCGACCCCTATAACAATATCCGCCTTTTCAAGTTCACCACCCGTCCTCTCCTTTCTTCTTACCTCAATAACCCTCACTCCGGCATCATCCATTTCAAACTCCCTTTTGATAACTTCGGGAGTTTCTTTATCAGGAATAGCCTCAAAAACTCTGGGCATGATGCTCAGGACTGCAGGCAACTTAAGAATTCTCTCTCTGGAGATCGTCCTCCCGCTGAGAGAATACCTTTCAACTTCAAGCGAGTCATCCATGTAAACTCCGATCACATCGGTAACACATGGATACCCCAGCCTCTGAGCCACCCTTGGGGCTATCTCCTTCCCTCTTCTTGTTGAGCCAGTGAGAATCAGGTCAAAATTTTCCTCCTCTGCAAGACGGGCAATTGCACTCACCGCGTGATCTTCGATGCGGGTATTATCCGGACATTCACTTTTTACAACAGTGTCTGCATATCCTGAAAAATCCTCTTCCGAATACGTCAGAAGAACAGCCCCATCATGACCCTTTAATTCCCTTATCCCGGACAGGATTTCCCTTGCAATATCGTCATTTTCAGAGAAAACCAGACACCTCATATTATCCCCTCCTTCTTCAGCTCGGAGATTATCTCCCTGGCCGCAATGTCGGTGTCATCCCTGTATATCCTCTTCAATCTCTCCACTCTCGGGGCCCTGTTGTGCAGTATCTCAATACCTCTCTCCAAATCAATTCCGAGATCTGAAAGTTCGAGCTCTTCAACGGGTTTTTTTCTTGCGCCAAGGATCTGAGACAGGGATGGCAGTCTCGGTTCGTTTATTTCATTTGTCACGGTTATGACACAGGGAAGCTTGATCTCAACTTCTTCGAGACTGTCCTCGAGGTCCCTGATAGCGGTCAGGACATCATCATTAACCCTGAGTTCTCTAACCTGTGTTACCACGGGAACCCCGAGTATCTCTGCAACTCTTGGCCCTGTCTGACCTGTATAAGTGTCAACCGATGCATGTCCGAAAATAACAAGATCCACATCTTTCAGGGATTTTATGACTTCTGCAATTGCTGATGCAGTTATAGCTGTATCGAGAAATCCGCCTTCACTCAGAATGATCTTTGCCTCATCCCCTCCCATGGCGAGGGCCTCTTTGACCGCTTCACCAATCTTAACACCGTTCAGGATTATTACCGTTATCTTTCCACCCGTGATTTCTTTGATCCTTATTGCCTCTTCAAGAGCGTTCCTGCTGAGATCATCCAGTTTCAGGGGGACATCGTACACCGGCTCGAGGGTACGGGGATCGATTTTAATCTGATCCACATCATAAACCTGCTTGACACCCACCGCTATGTGCATACAATCACCGCTAATTGTTTAACGATAAGCTAAAAATACTTTTTGTTCAAACATGATTGAAAAAGGTTTTAAACCCCGGAAAAAATTCCTCGAAGGTGATATTATGGGGTCCGCAGAAAGAGACCTGAAAGCAATGTGGAACATATGCAGGGATTTTTATTTTAAATGGAGAGATACGGTCAGAGATGAATTTGGAGATGAGAAGGCCCGGGAGCTCACAGAAAAATTCTGGGAAAAAGTTGGAAAAGGTACTGCAGAACTCTATCTGGAGCATGGTATCGATTCCGGTGACCTGTCTCATATTGCGAAAGCCATAGCAAGGAGCAGTGAGATCATGGGTGAAAAAGTTGAGCTGGAGGAGAGGGATAATGAGGTGATCGTCAGACATGTTAAATGCCCGTGGTGGGACTGGGCCCATAGATTGGGCCTTGAAAAAGAGGACCAGGCTGGATGCGATATATGGTTCAAAGTCACAGTTCAGAACCTGAATCCAGATGCTGACGTTGAAACAACTAAATCCTTTGCCATGGGACATGGAATGTGTGAGAGGAGGATCTTTCTAAAGAAATGAGGCACGATTGTAAATTTCTGATGTTTCAGGGAACCTCGTCACATGCAGGAAAAAGCCTGTTTGTTACCGCATTCTGCAGGATACTCAGTGACATGGGCTACAGAGTAGCTCCTTTCAAGGCCCAGAACATGAGTCTCAATTCCTACGTTACCCCGAAGGGCGAAGAGATTGCAATTGCACAGGCCATACAGGCAGAAGCATGCGGTATAGAACCTGATGCCACAATGAACCCCATTCTAATCAAGCCAAAGGGTGATATGACCTCCCAGATAGTGCTTTTTGGAAAGCCATACCGTGATGTCAGGGCAGGGGAGTACTACAGGGTGTCGAAACATCTGTGGAGTGTGGTAACCGGGGCCATTGATACCCTTTCAAGAAAATACGATGTGATAGTCATGGAAGGGGCGGGAAGCCCCGCCGAGATCAATCTCTATGACAGGGATATAACCAATATGGCTGTTGCCCGTCATACCGGTGCGGGAGTTTACATTGTGGGGGATATAGAAAGGGGGGGTGTTTTTGCCAGTCTTTATGGAACATACTATCTCATTCCGGAAAAGGACAGAGAGCTTATCAGGGGATTCATAATAAACAAATTCAGGGGAGACCCCGAACTTCTCAATCCCGGGATTTCCATGCTCGAGGAGATGACGGGAGTGAAGGTGATGGGAGTCGTTCCCTACCTCGACATACGTATTCCTTCCGAGGATTCCCTCTCCATTTCCGAGAAAAAAAGCAGTGGAAGAAAGGAAATTGCCGTCATCCGACTTCCGAGAATCTCCAACTTCACTGATTTTGAAAAACTTGAAAGATACGTTTCGGTAGATTACATTCCCCTTGATGGAGAGATCGATGGATACTCCATCATAATAATACCCGGTACAAAGAACACAGTGGCAGATCTTATAGAGCTTAAAAAATCCGGGATGGCAGATAAATTGAAGAAACTTGCGGGGAGAGTTCCCATCATCGGGATATGTGGTGGGTACCAGATGCTTGGTAAGAAGATCATTGACAGGGGTGTGGAACTCGGCAGGGGTAACGTGGAAATTGAGGGTCTTGGACTCCTTGATACCGTTAGTGTCTTCGATGGGTACTCCAAAACCACCGTGCAGGTGGAGAGAGAGGTCAAAGGGAACTGTGTGATACTTGATGAATTAAAAGGAGAGATGGTCAGAGGATATGAAATCCATATGGGAAAGACCACCGGAGGAAAAGAGGTCTTAGAGGGAGATGGTGCGAGATCAGATGATGGGATGGTTTTCGGGACGTACATGCATGGTCTTTTCCTCAACGATAATGTGATCAGAGCGATCCTGAAATATCTTGGAAAGGAGAGGCTGATCGATAATGAGGATGTATACAGCAGACTTGCAGAGGAGATTAAAAAATACACCGATGTGGATGCAATTCTGGCCGAAACCGGATTGTAGATTATGAGACCCCGAAGTCCGGTAAAATCAGATGTCCTGACGATAATTTTTTTAATCGGTAAACTGACCTTCAGATGTGATGAATTCACTTCACGATCCCGCTGAAGAACTCAGATACCTCCTTTCAAGGGGATACCCCAAGTCCTCCGCTCTCGATTTTGTGTGTAACCATCACACCCTCACCAGTAAGGAACGCAACATTCTTGTGAGGGTTGTTCACGAAAAAGATGTTATTGATTCGGTAAAAAAGAAACTGGTTACTGTTGAGGAATCCAGAGGAAGGAAGATTGGCATAGATGGATTCAATGTGATGGCAACATCGAGGGCCATTCTGAAGGGTGAGACCGTGTTTGAATGCGATGATGGAATCATAAGAGATGCAAGTGGTCTTTTCGGAAAGTTCAGGCTGGACTCCGTTTCAAAAAAAGCCATAGAGATATCCTGTGGTATTCTCCGTGATTCGGAGCTGAACTGGTTTTTCGACAAAAACGTGAGCAGAAGTGGAGAATTCGCAGGATTCACAAGGAATCTGTTGAAAGAGGAGGGTATCAGAGGTGGGGCCTTCACGGTTAAAAGCGTTGATTATGAACTGAAGAACTGGAACGGCATAGTTGCAACCGGGGACACGGGAATTATATTGAAGGTGAAAAAAGTTATCGATATCCCGCGGTACATTACGGAACTCCTGAATGTGAGACCCCTTAAAATATGATCAGAATACCTGCACCACTTCTCTGACTTCGGGAATACGTTCCTTCAGGGTTCTCTCAACAAAATTCAGCATTGTATACTGGGACATGGGACATCCAAGGCAGTGTCCAACCAGCTGAACTTTAACAACTCCCTTCTCCTCGTCCACATCAACAAGTTTGATGTCCCCTCCGTCCATTCTAAGCCCGGGCCTAACTTCACTGTCAAGAACTTCCTCTACCTTTTCCTTCACTTCAGCACCTCCAGATTCAGGTCTGAATATGCCAGATAAAAACTTTTCCATGTAAATTTAAGGGGATCATGCAGGGCATGAAGATTCCGGAGTTTCGGGAAACCGCAAAAAACTTTATTCCATAAACAACTTCCGGGAAAAAGATGGACGAGATCTGGATAGGAATTGACGACACGGACTCATCGAGAGGTGGATGCACCACATATCTTGCATGTATGTTGAGGGAAAGACTAAAGGATATGGCCATAGCAGGAATTCCGAGACTCATAAGGCTCAATCCTGCAATACCATACAAAACAAGGGGAAACGCTGCTGTCAGCTTCAAACTTGTCGGAGATGTGAAAACCGAAGAGATTATCGAAATCTGCAGAGACTACCTCAAAAAATACGGAATGGTTCATGATCCAAGAACGAATCCCGGAGTTGTTGTTGTGGACGAAATAACTGATGAGATGAGAGATTTTGCCACCATGGCACTCAGGGACGTGATTGATCTCAGATGGGCCAGAAAAACCATCCGGGAGTGGGGAATTCCATGCATAATGTTGAAGAACGGAAGAGGGATTATAGGTGCACTGGCCTCAATTGCCCTCGATGTGCCATCTCCAACCTACGAACTGCTTGCATACAGAAGTCCATCGATGTTCGGCAGAAAGAGGAATCTGGATAGAAAGAGCGTGTTCATGGCGGATGACTTTGCCTATCCTCTCGTCTGGGACACTGTTGATAGGGAAAACGATGAAATTGTCCTCGCCCCCAGCTCTCCAGACCCTGTTCTGTACGGTCTGAGAAGTTGCAGTATCCATCCCCTTGTAAAATCTTCTATGATGATAGAGGGTGAAAAGCCCGAGAGGTTTCAATTATTCATAACAAACCAGTCAACAGACATGCACTACATACATGAGGATGAGGTTGATGAACTCAAAAACTACAGATCTTACATTATTGAGGGCACCGTCACTGAACCTCCGGAGGTGATAAGAGGTGGTCATGTTTTTTTCCATATTCAGAGCAGGTTTGGAAAGGTGAGATGCGGGGCATACGAACCGACAAAGCAGTTCAGAGGAGTTGTTCGAAAACTCGTCAGGGGGGACAGGATCCGGGTGTGGGGGAGCATGAAAAAAAACACCTTAAATCTGGAAAAACTCGAAATTATAGACCTCCAGAGGATTTTTGTTTCAAAGAATCCCACATGTCATATCTGCGGGAAATCAATGGAATCAGCAGGGAAGGGCAAGGGATATAGATGCAGGAAATGCAGGACATTTGCATGGGAAAAAACAAGGGAAGAGGTGAAGAGAGACCTCGAAAAGGGTTTGTATGAAGTCCCTCCAGTTGCGAGGAGACATCTTGCAAAACCACTTGTAAGGTACAGGAGGAGAGACGTCCATCCATTCAGATAGGATTTTCTCGATATGTTTATAAATAATGAGATGCATCTCAAATTTGAGAGGTGTCTGAATTAGATATAAGGGTGCTTAAAGAGATTGCTCTCTCAGGAGGGATGAAAGAGCCGGTCAGGATAAGCTGTCAGAATATGGCTGAAAAGCTCAAAACCAGCCCCCAGACCGCAGCTCGAAGATTGCAGGTTCTTGAGCAGGAAGGGTTCATAAAGAGAATCCTGAAAGGAGATGGACAGCTGATCATGATAACAGACAGGGGGAAGGATATGCTCATGAGCGAGTACATGGACTACAAGAGCATATTTGAGGACAGAAAAAGAGATTCGGCCATATTGAGAGGAAAGTTAATAAGCGGTCTCGGAGAGGGGAAATACTACATCACCAGGAAGGGTTACATGAATCAGTTCAGAGGGAAGCTCGGGTTTATCCCCTATCCAGGAACGCTCAACATCAAACTCGAAATTGAGTACGTTCACCTCAGGGGGAAGCTGGACGAGAAGCAGGGAATAAAGATCGATGGGTTCGTCACAGAGAACAGGACATTTGGGGAATGCAAGTGCTTTCTATGCAGGGTGGACGGAAAGGATGGAGCTGTCATAATACCTTCGAGAACCCATTATCCTTCTGAAATTCTGGAGATCATCTCTCCTTACAATCTGAGAAAGGAGCTGGGACTTTCAGATGGGGATGAAGTCAGTGTGGAGGTGTTCCTGTGAGCCTGAAGAGGGCCATTGAAAATTTTGCAGAAGGAAAACCCGTTCTGATATTCGACTCTGAGGACAGGGAGGGGGAGACGGACATAGCAATACCCGCATTATCGGTGACACACAGAGATGTGGCTTTCATGCGTACATATGGAGGGGGGCTCATATGTGTTGCAATATCATCTGAATCTGCAGAGAAACTCGGTCTTCCGTTCATAGCAGACATATACCGCTCTGTGAACTCATCATATTCCCTCATTTCGAGGATTGTCGAAAGAGAGGGAGATGTTCCGTACGATAAGCGATCCTCTTTTTCAATCTGGGTTAATCACAGGAAAACCTTCACAGGCGTGACTGACATTGACAGGGCACTGACAATAAGGAACATCGGGAAGGCTGTCAGATATGTGCTCTCCGGAAAAGACTATGACTTTGCGTCTGAATTCAGGAGCCCGGGTCATGTTGCTATACTGAGGGCTGCAGATGAACTCGTATTCGAGAGGAAAGGGCAGACAGAACTATCCATAGCCCTTGCAGAAATGGCGGGAATCACGCCAGCGGTAACGATATGCGAGATGCTCGATTCCACAACCGGAAAGGCACTTACCAGGGAGAAAGCAAGAGAATTTGGAAAGAAACACGGAATTCCATTTGTGGAGGGAGATGAAATAATCGAAGGTTATTCCGAACTGCTGGGAAAAGATCTCAGCTTAATAACTAAATGAGACCTTCATATCTGAGTATGAACTCCGCCCACTGAAGCTTTTTTCTTTTAACCCCTTCAGCCCTTTTAAAATCAAATCCCACGAGATTTATTCTGTCAGCACCGAAATATCGGGCCATCAGAACCGCCCTGTCACCATCCGTAAATCCCCCGAAGTTGTAGATCCTGTCGAAAGGTTCGGTCTGGGTGGTTCCCACAAAACGGTCAACGAGGGGAACAACCTCCTCTATTCTCTTCATGTTGTCTCCATGAGCATGCAGAACAAGAACTGCTTTTTCTTCTGCTTCGAGGATTTTCTCTGTGCTTTCGTCCATATCGGTAACGAGAACATCGAATTCAAGAACATCCGATATCCTTTCAACAGCCTTACCGGCCACAATCACCTTGCCTCCAGAAATTACGTCAATCTCCTCAAACACATCGGGAGAGTTCCCCACAACCCAGACCTCCTCACCCCTGAGGAAATCCAGAACCCCTTCTTCCAGTAGTTTCTCACCTGCAACGTCATGCATCAATCGGGCAGATTTTCTATCCCTGTCCATAGAATAGCCAAAATCAACTGCAATTGCACTGTATATACGTTTCCATTCAGCCTGATTCACCTTTCAAGCCTCTTCAGACCTATCTTAACCGAACTTCCTTCAATATTCCATTCCCTCACAAAGGCTCCTTCAGGTGGACTTCTGAATTCAATCATTTTTGCTCTGGTCTCATTTCTGACATAATCCTCCCACTCACCGATATCCATTCCCGATGGTAAATCCACCCACACTTCAATAAACTCATCCACCTGAAGGTCCATCTCTTTCCTCATTTCCTGAATCCTTCTCGTGATCTCTCTGGCGTAACCCTCCTTCATGATCTCCTCATCGATCAGCAGATCCACGTATACCGAGCCACCGGAAAAACTCTCCACCGCATATCTTTCGGGTATCTTTTCTTCAATCTCCAGAGCCTCTGAGAGGTCTATTTCCATTCCACCAAACTCAACGCTGTTCCCCTCCTCAACCATCTTTTTCAGTTCCTCCGGTTTGAAATTCGATATGTGATCCGCAAAATCCTTAACCTTGTTTTTCAGGACGGGACCAATACTGGAAAAGTTCACCCTCACATCAATTTCTGTTTCAGTCCAGCTGTCTTCTACTACGATATCCTTGGAATTGGTCTGGGTTCTTATTATATCCCTCAGGGATTCAACCGCTCCTCTTATATCATCATCTTCGGTGACAACCGTGATTTTTCTCACAGGCCATCTCAACTTTCTTCCCTTTCTCTGCCTTGCACTCAGAACAGCCTCGACAATCTCTCTTGCTACCTCCATATCCTTCTCCAGCTTATCACTTATGAGATCCTTCTCCGGCTCTGGAAATTTTTCCATATGTACTGAGAGTTCTGCATCCTGTCTGAACTTTCTGATCAATATCTGGTATATCTTCTCAGTTATGAAGGGGGCAAATGGAGCGAGAACTCTAAGAAGTTTATCCAGCACATGGGAGATGGTCGCATATGCGGCAATTTTGGAGGGGCTTTCTCTCTCCTCCCACGCCCTTGGTCTGACAAGCTGAATGTACCATCTGGAAAGGTCTTCGGTGATAAATTCCTCTATCTTCCTCAGGGCTCTGTGAAACTCAAATGTTTCAATGTGTCCCGTGACCTCTCCCACCAGATTCTCAACCCTTGAAATTATCCACCTGTCAGCGGTTTCCAGTTCTACTGATCGGATATCCACCCACCGGTAATTATCAAGAACCATGTAAGGATATGCAAATCTCGAAGTATTCCAGAGGATATTCAAAGTTCTGAGAGCATTCTCCACCTCACTCCAGCTGAATCTGATATCCTCCCAGAGAGCGTTAGACCCGAGCACATAGATCCTGAATGCATCAACCCCGGCCCTCTCAACAACCTCTTCAGGCTGAACAACATTTCCGAGACTCTTGGACATCTTTCGTCCCCTGTCATCGAGGGTGAAACCGTGCATAAGCACCTTTTTGTAGGGTGCCTTACCAAATGCCACAGCGGAAACACCGAGCTGAGAATAAAACCATCCTCTGGTCTGATCATGACCTTCAGTTATAAAGTCTGCAGGCCATAGCTCTTCGAAATTTTCTTTACTGTGAGGATACTATCTCTTATACACATCTGACGCTG
>WAJW01000091.1 GCA_015523685.1 Archaeoglobaceae archaeon | reverse complement strand
GTCCATTTTCTCCGGTTTCTCAATCACATCCTCGTAGACATCCTTTTCCTTTTTGAGAAATATACCCGCAGGGATTCTATCCCCTATTTTGCTGAGTTTCAACGCCTCCTCCGGGTCAGAACTGGATTCATCTATCCAGTCAACCTTTTCATTGTACAACTTCCATGTGTTGTTGAAGATCACACATGGCTGGAGGATTTCCACAAATGAGAAACCCCGATGCTTTATTGCCTCGTACATAACCCACTCGAGTTTTTTGACATTTCCCGCGTATCCTCTTGCCACAAATGTTGCTCCGCTTACGATCATCAGGGCACACGGATTTAAAGGATCTTCAGGATTTCCATAGGGTGTGGATCTGCCTCTGAACCCTCTGGGACTTGTGGAAGTTGCCTGACCTGTTGTGAGACTGAAAACACCGTTGTTATGGAGAAATATGGTTATATCTGAATTTCTCTTTGCAGAATGTATGAGATGCTCCATCCCTTCATTAAGGGCATCACCATCTCCGGCAAATCCCACAGTTATGAGTTCAGGATTTGCGAGCTTCACACCTGTTAAAAATGGAGGGACCCTCCCATGTATGACATGAAAGCTCGGCACCGCAACGTAATCCGCGATCTTTCCATGACATCCTATTCCCGATGAAACGACCATCCTTCCGGGATCAACTCCGTCATCGATGAGTTTTGCCACGGTATTCTTAAGAGCCCTCAGAATACCGAAATTTCCACATCCAGGACACCAGGTATTTCTGGCGTGAGTTTCAAGCTTCATTGAATCTCCTCCATTTTTCTTTTGAGTTCATCAGGTGTAAAAGGCCTTCCATCCCAGCGCAGAATTCTTTTCACCTCTTTTCCTGTTTCTTTCTCAATGAGATTCGCCAGTAAACCGGAATAATTACATTCGATTGATATCACATCCCCTTCAAGTTCAGGAAGAATCAGAGGCCTGAGATATCTGATTCCCACCACCTTAAAGCCAGATTCGATGCCAGCCTCAACAACAGCCCCGTAGGTTGATCCCCAGGTGATCAATGTCGTATCGCCATCCCCCTCGATTCTGTACGGCTCAAGTTTTTCAATGGTTTTTCTGATCCCTGTTTCCTTTCTCATCCTCTTTGAATACATCCTCTCTGCAATCTCCGCATCATCGGTCGTTATTCCATACTCATCATGTTCATTGCTGTTGGCCTTTACAATGGCAGGAGGAACGGCCATGGGAGAGACTCCACTTTCAGTCACTTCGTATCTTTTGAATATACCATCACTCATGGCAACGATTTCCGGTTCTTCTTTATGAACCCTATCCGGTTCAATACTCACGGTTTCGTAACTCTCAGATAGATGCTTGTCTGTGAGGAGTATTGCGGGTGTCTGAAATTTCCATGCAAGGTTCAGCAGTTCTCCCGAAAGATAGAATGCATCCTCAACTGTAAGCGGAGATGCAACTATAAGGGGAAATTCTCCGTGAGCCGGATAGAGCACAAAATACAGATCCTGCTGTGCGGTATAGGTTGCCATGCCTGTAGATGGGCCGCTCCTCTGAGCTTCGACAATTACAACGGGTACTTCGGCCATTCCTGCAAGACTGACGCTCTCAGCCATCAATGCAAATCCTCCACCACTCGTTCCAACTGCAGATCTCTTTCCTGCATATGCCGAGCCAATAGCCATCATTATTGCAGAAATTTCACTCTCGGGGTGGACGGTTATGGCAAGCTTCTGTCTTGCGAGTAGATGAAGAATGGAGGATGAGGGAGTCATGGGATAGGCGTAATAACATTCGAGTCCCCCCTGTACAAGTCCTCCAGCAATCAGATCATTCCCCGCCATAACAGGCCTTCTGTCCCCTATCTTTCCGATCTCCCGAACCGGATCATATTGTTCCTCTGCATATCTGTAACCATCATCCGCAAGAACGAGGTCCGGCTCTGCCTTTTTCCCGTATTCTCTTTTGAACACATCTTTAAGAATTTCAATAGAGATCCCTGACAGATAACACATGGCTCCAAGGGCAACTGCATTCCTGAAAATTGGAGATAGCTTTCTTTCCTTCACCATGTCTGTCATGGGAACAGAATATGTATCCGGGTGGTCACACTCAAAAGCAGAATCGTGCAGTACAAATCCCTTAATCCTTTTTTTATGGATCTCAAAAACATAGTCCCTCATGCATATGAATGCATCATACTCAAATCTGTGAGAATGCACCCTTTTTTCAGATGCCCTCACAACACCTGCATTATGTCCTCCCCTGATCAGAGATTGATATTCCTGGTAAACAAACACATCGTACCCGAGGGATGAAAAAACGCGTCCGAGAATTACACTTCCCCCCCTCACTCCATCTCCAGCAGCCCCTGCAATACATACATTATAATCCATAAAAAAGTTTTTTTATTTTATGTTATATCAAATTTCTGCTCGCAAAAATAATAGAAAAATTGCGGGATATAAAAAAACCCTCAAGGCTTACTTCCCGAAAGCCCTCTGCCTCTCAAGAATTCTCAGCTTGTACCTCTGGATCTTTCCGGTTGCGGTTTCTGGAAGTTCATCCACGTATTCGAATCCCTCTGGAATCTGATAGCCCTTCAGACCCTCATTTCTGAGAAATTCCCTGAGCTCTTCCTCCAGATCTTTCCCGGGAGAATAACTTTTGTTCAGAATTAAATAAGCCTTAACTATCCCCGTCTTCTGCTCGTTGAATCCCTGAACCACAGCACACTGCTTTACGGCGGGATGCTTTATCAGTGCTGATTCAACCTCAACCGGAGAGACCCACAGCCCCCTCGTCCTTATGAGATCATCCGCCCTGCCAACGTGCATCCAGAATCCATCTTCATCTCTCACGTACATATCTCCGGTGTCGAACCACTCTCCAAGGAAGGCCTTCTTGCTCTTCTCATGCTTCTCCCAGTAGAATGGGGAGATGGAATCCCCTTTTATCAGCAACCTTCCGGGCTGGCCAACCGGAACATCATTGCCATTTTCGTCAACTGTTTTGAGCTCATATCCGGGAACTGGAATGCCCGTGGTTCCGGGCTTTATCTTTCCCGGGCGGTTGGATATGAATATGTGGGTTGCCTCTGTTGCCCCTATGCCATCCAGTATATCAAGTCCGAACCTCTCCTTCCACTTCCGGTAAACGATTTCGGGCAATGCCTCTCCTGCGTTTATGCAGAGCCTCAGGCTCGATAGATCGTATTTCCCTTCCACATCTACCTCCAGCATTCTTGCATAGAACATGGGAACTGTAAAGAGGAGCGTCACATCGTTTCTGTCTATTATCTCAAAGGACCTCTCAGGATCAGGAACGCCCGGATCGAGAACGGCTGTCGCTCCAAATCTGAATGGAGCATAGCTTCCATTTCCGAGACCGTAGGCAAAGAACAGCTTGCTGACTGAATAGCAGATATCCCTCTCATTCATGTTCAGCACGTGTTTGTAGTAGGTGTCTGTGCTGTAGAGGATGTCGTGCTGTAGATGCACAACTCCCTTTGGCCTTCCCGTTGTTCCCGAGCTGTAGAGCCAGAAGGCCATTGCGTCCTTGCTGAGGTAGAGTGGATCAAGATCGCTGGAGGCATTATTCACAATTTCATTGAAGGAGATCTGATCTTTCTCTGCATGATGGGTTTCCGTTTCTATAACTATGACATGCCTGAGAAATCTCGCTTTATCCCTTACCTTCATTATTCTTTCAGCGAGGGGGGCATGGACTATAACGGCTTTAGCCCTTGAATCTTCAAGGAAGTAGAGGTAGTCTTCAGATGAGAGAAGGGTGTTTATTGCAACCGGAATTGCTCCGATTTTTATTGCCCCGTAGAACCCTGCTATGAATTCGGGGGTGTCCAGAGCGATTAAGAGGATTCTATCGTCAACATCAAGACCGAGATTTTTGAGGGCATTTCCGGTCTGGTTTGTATATTTCATGAGGTCCCCGTATGAGTACTCCGAAGGGGGAATGCCGAGCTCTTCACTTCCAACACACTTTATTGCTGTTTTATGTTTTTTTCCTTCTTTCACGTTTTTATCTATGAGAATCTCGCTTATGTTCATCCTCTCTGGAAACTCAACCTCAACTTCTTCTCCCTTTTCATGGACCAAGTGAATCACCTCTTCAGATACTACACTTTTTTCGGAAGTTATTCTACAAAAATTATGTGATTGTGGCATCAGTCTCCCAACCCTCACAGATTATTCTGAAAACCGGATCAATTCTTCTGGCCTTCAGGATGTGGAAACAGAATTGATCCCACTGTTGAAGGGTTTGAAATCATGTAAGACTGTGGAGCCTATTAAATCTATTAAATGAGGTTGTAAGGGGAGAAAAACAGGATTGAAAGCTTTAAAGAAGTATTTCAGAATCCTGAGATTGATAATGTTATTTCCAGACCATCTCTGTGCTGGCAGACTGCCCTTAATAATAATTCACTTCTGATCACCATGTCTTTGGCAAAAATGATTCATCAACGAAATCCATGAGAAAAAGGATGTCTTAGAAGAATGAATGAGAGAACGAATGTTCAAGAGCCAAAATAAAGAGAAATGGCCTGGTATTATTTAAAAAGGGATAATTTCAAAGATACGGGAGCCCTTATAATTCATTTTTTAACGAAATAAAATCACTGTCAGTCATTATTTCATCAGCAATGTCAAATTTTAACAGTTATCCCATTAATTTTATCTAATCCGGCTCATCCTGGAAGGTTAAGTAAAATCTCCGATCATTTGTTCTGAAATTTAAACCTCTAACCGACATCAGGTTCCAACGATGAACTCTCATCGAAAAGTCTGGGGTGTTAATAATGAAATTTGACCGCAACCAATTACATCTTTCTATCCCGTATTCCTGTGAACATCATCAGCTGTTAACCATCTCCACGAGATGACCCCTGTATAGCTCAATCTCCTTCTCAAATTTTGATTTAGCCACTTCAGAATTGGTGTAGCTTCTTCTCTCTTATTAACTCCGTTATTAACTCCGGGGGAGAGCTGAAGTGGAAATGGGTCTCAGCGTGGTAACTCTCTGGCATGATTTGTGTCAGAAAACACCTCTACGTGATGTGCATCCTGACCAACACCCCCTGTACAATTTTTTCCACCATTTCCACCGAATCCCCCTGAGGTATCATGATTAAAGCCAATCCTACAATCTCTTTCAAGGCTGGAAAAGGCAGACTAACATGGAGAGTTTTCATCATAAAAATACGGACTCCATTCTTTGAACGTGTAGCCCGTTCCATTTGATCACCTTTCGAGGTTAAGTGTAAACAGTATGGCAGATTTCTCTTATATCTCTCCCTGATTGCCCGAACATAAGTACGGATTCTTCGTCTGTCTTTCCCCGTTGTGCCGGCATAATTTAAAGCAGAGAGCATTTAAAAGGAGGAAAATTTAATGAATGCAATGAAAACAACCGGAAATGAGACTTTTGAAGGTTAAAAGGGATCAGAACCTTATGCCGGAAGCTGTCGTGGACATTCGAGAGCTACTGTTTTAGCTCAACATCTGACGGAAACTGAATCATGCGATCATTTTGGGCTCATGCACGTTGAAGATGCACCAGGATTTTATGTTCATTTATTCTGGAGTGATTTGGACAAATTATTGATTCACAATATGGGATAGAAAAAGAGAGATCAAAAATTGCTAAATCGAAACTCCCGCAACGTACTTTGATGCTCGACGAGGAGGGTATTGTGTGGGATTTGCTGGTTCAAACACCACAAAAATAATTTAAATCAGATTTTCTCTTATGATTTCAAAAAATATTCCACTGAGTTTCAAAATGTCAGAGTGACTTTAATAATTGAAATTCCCAAGCCGCCGGCGGGATTTGAACCCGCGACCTGGTGATTACGAGTCACCCGCTCCCCCAGCTGAGCTACGGCGGCGGATAGAATAACACACAGAGATTATAAAACATTTGCTGAATC
>WAJW01000090.1 GCA_015523685.1 Archaeoglobaceae archaeon | reverse complement strand
AAGAAAAAACAAAATATATTGGTACCTTAAAAGATCTACTTACTACGTTAGAAAGATTAGAAAACCGCAAGAAAAAACTAAAAAGATTAATAGCACAAAACAAAACGACCATTTAACTCCCCTTCTCCCTCAAAGGCACCATTATTTTCTTCTCCGTCTTTTCATGGTAATAGGCAGCCTTGGTGTTGTAGGGTGTATCCTTTTTCGTAATAAAAATACCAATAAGACCAAAGATACCCATAATGAATATAAGAACCAGAGCAAGCAAAAAGAAGTCAGGTTTGTTCTGTCCTGCTCCCTGATTTGACATTGCTCCAGCAGGACTAATAGATATGTTTTTAAAATAAGCAGTTTTCTTGGTAAAAGACTTTGCACTATTTTTAGTAAAAGACTTTATTTTTTGATCCTTTGGTTTATTATTTTTAAGCGAAGTTCTTTTTCTTTTGACCATTGAGGTCTTACACCACGGACATTTAGAAAGATGATTTGAGTAAACATGATTGTTATTGTTTCTGCAGACTACCAACCCCTGGTCGTGGAAACGCTTAAGTGCAATGAGCCATTGTTTTGCAGTGGGCCTGATGTCAGGCTGTGAAACCGCTTCACGGGTAAAGGCTTTGAAAAACATCCTTACAATCTCGTCGGGCAAATTGCTTATTGGTGGAGCCATGGGAGGTGGAGCAATCATATTTTGAACTCTTGGATCATGAACAAAAAGCCCCCTTTTAATCTTTTCAGTAATAGATGGCTGTGTTTCTGAGCCGTGCCATACACCATTGTATGGATGAAATCCATCATTTAGTAATCTATATATCATTACCGCAAGTGCAAAACGATCGCTCTCGACGGTTCTTTTTGTAAATCTCAGATTCTTACCTATAAATTCAGGAGCAAGATACTCGGGGCGCCCCACTTCACAGAGGAAATTATCCACCTGAAATGAATCGCAGTCTATAATTGCGCATCTTGAGTCTGCACTGACAAGTATGTTTGCATCATTAAGATCTCCCACTACTATGCCACTTTTATGAAGACTATCTATTAGCCAGGCAAGGTAGGCGCTTGCTTTACTCAAGAAACTGATATTCACCCTTCCTGGGCGTTTGTCCTGGAAATGAAAGAACTCTCTCAAAGGAATCATCCTATGCTTAGTGGTTGAAATAATAGTTGGCATCACAAAGCCAATAAAATTAATCAACCGATGGTCACTATAGACCGGGCTAATAGGCCAGGCAAGAGGAACAAAACCACCTACATTGATATCCACAGGTGGTTTCATTTGGGACATTAATGTAATCTTTCTTTCAAGCCCTGTGGTAGGATTGTGATATATTTTTACACAGTATTTTTTTCTGCTCTTCGTGTAGTATACCTTGCCTTCGCCACCACTGCTTATCTCTGTGCCAAGGGTAATCACGGAGATGCCGGATTTGTTTCTTTGGTTTCTGGCATAAACCTTCATTTCTTCACCCCAATTAGAACTGTTTTATCGTCATCGGAGTAAATTGATATATGTTCTGATAAAAGTAGAGTATTAACCATCGAGCCGACTCGCTCAATACCTCTTTTCGTGCTCAAAGTTTCTTTTATTTTTTCAATAAGTCTTGGAGCAAACCCTTCTCCAACGGTATAGGAATATTTATTTAAAGGTTTCAATACAGCTTTATGGAGTCCATCGGTAAAAGTTAGAAAACACTCAACCGGCTTGTGATACACATGAATCCTTAAAGAATCCTGCCAGTGATCACCTGTAATGAAATCTGTAACATTACTGAATTCACTCTCTGCTGGGGGTGAAAGAACTACAAAATCTTCTTCATCTTCAAATCTGCCAACTACAGCACCATCTCCGATATGGGCAGTTAGTGTCTTTGCAGGCCCAAATACTCCCACGATAACCGTACAACTGAGGTCTTTAAGATCGCATCCATCAACCATTGCATAAGTCTCAAGCACCCTCCTTGCTAATATAAATACCTCTTTTAAATCTTCTTCATCTATGGATTTGCTAAATCTTTCCAGATGTTGTACTATGGTGTCTGTAATAAGTGTTGCACCTATATGTGAAAAGTTACAACTACCTGCGCCATCACTGACACAAACAACTATATCACCGCCCCTACTGACACTATAACTGAATCTATCCTGCATTGTGGTGTTAGTGTAGGCGTGGAGGAGCCCCCTGCTGGAGGCTCCCAATATAAACCAATTGTTTAAAATACTGCTCATAATCATTGAGCAGTCCATAGCCTTTGTATCCTTAAGAATTGATGATTTCATAACAACACTCCTTTCGTAAATTAATGCTCTGCCCAGCTATCTGTTGGTGGAAGACCTACATTCTCACCAGGTCTCGACTGAGAGATAAGGGAAATAGAACACTTAAGCCAACGGAATAGCTCTAAGAAAGACAGCCCTCTTAGCTTTTTAGCTGGCCTCGTACCAAACTCATTAAGGAAAGAAATATTTGCATTTTCAACTCCTACATTATACCAGCCGACTATCTTGTTATTCTCATACTTGATAATCTTATTCCGTGACTCTTCAATCTTCCATGGTGGATCAGTAGGCTCTCCATCGGTAATATTGAGAACAAAAGCCTTATAGG
Source organism: Archaeoglobaceae archaeon (assembly GCA_015523685.1). Taxonomy (GTDB): domain Archaea; phylum Halobacteriota; class Archaeoglobi; order Archaeoglobales; family JdFR-42; genus WAJW01. Next base: position 1,334 of record WAJW01000090.1, on the reverse strand, counting down.
TCTGAACACCATTGCTCTTGTAGAGGCGGTGCTGTTTCTTGATCTCATCGATGGCCTTAAGTGCTGCCTCAGCCATAGGCGTTCCCCCATCTGCAAAAAGCTCTTTTGTGAACTGAATATTTTCAAATGTGGTAAAAGGCACCTCGACCTTAACCCTGCCACCATAGGTAACAATCATAAGATCCACACACTTGGAGATTGTTGTATCTGCAAGACACTCACTGAAGAACTGCTTAAGCCCGTTGTTAAGCTCATTAATAGGATTACCCGACATAGACCCGCTTGTGTCGAGCAGTAACACCACAGGTAGATGATCAAGCTGAGGATTTGCTACCTCAAGATCTTTACATAGTGTAGTATCCTCTCCGAAATCCATATCCATCTCTTCTGGCCAGTTTGCATTCATCATAGTTGCACCTCCTTTTTAATTTGTTTTTTTAAAATTAACTTCCCTTAGCTGCCCTGAGAGCCATAATAAACCCCATAATTCTGTCTGTCTTCTCAGGCGGCTCTGTAACCAATGCTACCATCTCAGTAAGTCTCTTATAGTCTCCATCTCCAAACACCCGAACAATTTCCCAAAGATCAGAGGCATACTTGACTGCATTTTTTGTTATTGGTATAATGCCTTCGTTACTACCCTTCATAACTATCACCTCCCTGTAGCTGGTTTCTATCATATAATTAAGTGAAAAAAAACACTCTAACTTTGAAAAAATAAAATATTCAATGTGTTATTGTTCCGTCTTTGGTTCGCAAGAAAATCGCTGTATTTACTGCTTCTATGAACTTCTGTTCCTCCCTCTTCTTTCCTTCCTCGAATCCGATGTTGAACATTAAAAACAACATGTAAGTTATTGCCTTTATAAAATCTTCTTTATTTTCAGAATCAGACATCTGTGCAATTAACTCATAAATAGGCTTGAATGAGGCTCCATCCCATTCATGCTGTAAGTAGTTTAAAATTTGTAAACACTTATCTTTTATGTCTTCATTTAAATCCAGATCAAACATCTCTATTACCCTCCTTATCATCAAAATGGATAATCGTCATCATATAGGGAATACATATCAGTTCCCAAAGCATTGAATAAATCACTACCTGCAAAAAAACCCGTTTAGCTCATCCTGCAAACTATTTAAGAGAATTTGTTTGGTGGTTTTTGAAAAGGTGAAGTCTTTAGGAAGGTTTAATTCTCTTGGGAGATTATTGAACTGTAGTCAGCATACAGCACAAATGATGCCCAGTAGAATGGATGATACTTCTCTTGCATTTTCTCTTGAAACTCTTTGTACTCTCTCTGGGCCTCTCTCAATGCCTCTATTTTGTCTTT
>WAJW01000089.1 GCA_015523685.1 Archaeoglobaceae archaeon | reverse complement strand
GAATAAAGACAGTCATAGTTTAAGAGAGCCCAGCGTAAGCAGGACATTAATCCGCCTCTGTTTTCAATCAACCTGAATGCTATCGAATTTACCAGTCCTATCCACACAATAAATTTTCTCTGGAATCCTTTCTTGATTTTTAAGGGAGAATTCGAACATTTTAACGGGGGTATTATAAATACCTCTTTAAGATTTTCTGAAAATTTATCCTCTAACAGGTCTATGAACTTTTTTTATAAAAGAAAACGTCATGAATTTTTGTTCTCTGGAACAACTTCTGTAAAATCACCATATTCCAGATATTCTCTCCACAATGCCTTTATTCTCTGTTTACCTCTCCAGAACATCCATCCTGTCTTTTATTTCAATTTTCCTTGAATTTCAGAAATCTCTGGAAGCAATGGATAAACCACAAGATCAGGATACCCAACAGTTAAAAAGGTTTCAGACTCCCCTGGCAGGTAATGAAGGGGATCCAGAGACCACTATTCTGGCATTATTCAGCTCATTAAATGTTCTCATCAAACGCTTCCACCTCTCAACCTTCTGCATTTCATCAAAAAACCACCGGCTTTTGATCCAGTTTGATTTCCTCAAAGTTCCTCTGCCACCTGTTTTATAAATGTGGACTTGCTACTCCCATCAACACCGATTATACTTACAATAAAACCAATTTTGATCTAATTTGATCTTTCTGATTCCAATCCTGAACCGGCCTGTGTCAACATTAGCATAAGATGTAATAGAACTGTGAAAGAGTCAATTATTTATTCTAAGGGAGAACAGGGAGATCTAATTGCGATAGGCGTTTAGAGCTACGAGTTAATTCTGATGAGGGATTATACAACGAGAGATTATGTCAGAGTACTTGATCAAAGATTACTGAACACTGTGATAACAAAGCTGAATATGGTTGTCCATAATATTTCATTCATATCCATGTTCTGAAAAGTTTTAATTTGAAATTTGACGTAAAGCCTCTCAAAGAGAGAAGTAAGGTAGAGCCGGTGTTCTTTTTTGCTAAGGCAAAGGATTATAATCTTCTTTTTTGATCTATTGTTCTTTTAAATCCTGTAAGAAACCGGAATATGTCCTGTAAGCATGTTCATGCTCTTTTACCTACAGTTACGTGGTGTTTCTGTAAGGTGACGGGATTCCGAACACCTGATATTGCAGAAAATCCTGTTTCAGGCCTTTTAAATTTCTTACCCGCAATTTTCAATTGGAACAATTATTCAGAAAAGATAAGAAATTGATGAAGAGCAAGTAACTGCTCATCTATGCGAATTTACATACAGAAATCATGGTTTCGTCTATATCCGAAATCCTCTTCGCCCCGCACATTGTCATTATCCTTCTGAGTTCTTCCGTAATGGTGGTAATCACCTCTTTTACCCCATCTTTTTCGTTCACAGCCAGTCCATATATTATGGGCCTTCCCAGCATGACTATGTCTGCACCCATTGCAAGTCCTTTGAATACATCCGAACCACGCCTGAATCCACTGTCCACAAATATCATCACATCCTCATGAATTACCTGCTTTATCTCGGGAAGAACTTCCAGAGGATGGGGCAGATAATCCAGAGTGTGAGCAGCGTGATTTGTGACGAGAATGTTTTCCACACCGATTCTCATCGCTTTCTTTGCATCCTTTGTACTCAACACTCCTTTCAGAAGAAACGGCAGTTTTGAAGCGTTCATTATGTCTTTAATTTCTTCTGAAGAGAGAGGTTTCGATTCAGGTCCTCTTAGCTTACCAAGGTACTTCGTTCTTGCTCCCGAATCAAAATCAACCCCGTAGGCAATCGCACCGGATTTTTCAACAAATTCAATAGCGTCATAAATCTTTTTCCTGTCCCTGTATGGTTTTATCATCTGGCCTGTTGGCACTATGCTGGCAATTTCTTCGAGATTATCCGGGATCGGGAAACCGAGCCACATCATCGAACCTGTCTCTTTCAATGCCCGGGCAATTTTAACGAGGGCATTTTCCGTGATTCGCGGAATGGGGAAGGTTATCTGGGCCATCATAAGAGGAGTCTCAAGAGGTATCCCGAAAGCCGATGTTCTCGTGTCTGCAAATTCCGCATCAATTCCTGACATCACAAGATGGAATTTTTTAAAGATCTCCTCATTGTGTCTGTTAACATACCCCGTTTCAACTCCAACCTCCACATCCTCATATATCCCTATCTCCTTCAGCCTTTCTCTCCCCTTCCTGTAAATTTCATCCAGCATACTGTCACCCCCTTATGATAACACACCAGCTATCCTGCAGGCATATAAACATATGGAATTTGATGTAACTGCAGTAACCCTGGACATTTAATCCTATATCTGAAAAAACGAATATTTGACAGAGGTTCTCTGGATGAATTTCTCAAATATTTCTGGAAATTCGGTGAAGAAGCATGAATGGAAACATACTTTTCCCCAATGGATAGAAGTTACTGCAGTGACCTGGAACACAGATCATGGCCGGTTATGGGAGGAGGATAAGAGATATACGGGAACGTTTCTGAGAGATTGCTTTTCAATTACAGGTGGCATTCAGCCACCTATCAAACTGGGAGAGTTTGAGGCATTCTGATTTTTTTGCTTCATATATTAGATCCGGATCTGTTGGCACGTTCATTCACAATAGCCATCCAGACATTTAAGCCTGATGTGGAAGAAGTGGGTAAATCTATCAGAGTTGAGGTCAGAGGTCATCCAGTTTTATGCCTGAAGGATTTAACAGATTACAGATGCGAGGCAACACAAAAAGATTTAAATTCTCCGCAGATAAACTCCTTTTCTGCCAATGAAAAACATAATCGGAATTGTTGATGCGGGCATGAAAAGAGCCGAGATTATTGAAATCAATGAGTTCACAGGAGGGCTCTACTGGACATTCAATCATTTCACGAGAACATCCAGAATTATCGAATCCGCCAGACTTACCGGAAATACAGCCAGATATACGGTAAGGCTGGGTGAGTACGATCTTGATCTTTCTCCTCCGACCCATTCCGCAGGGATAAAAGCTGTGAATGTGGAAAACGGAATCTTGGAAATCTTTTACTATGGAGCGGGGGGAGGAGGAAAATCAGCAGTTGAATACAGATCCAGAGCTGAGGATGTCATTGATTATGAAATAGAAGGAGATGCTGGAAGCGGAACTGGAGGGGGAAAAATCCGTGTTCCAGCAAGAAAAAGGGTTCTCGTTGGAATCGATGACACTGATTCTCCCGAATCAGGTGCCACATGGCTACTCGCCTGGAATATCGCAAGGGAACTTGATTCCTACGAGACAAGATTTGTATCCTGCTCGATTGTCCAGCTTTTTCCTGTTGAGGAGAGAACCCAGAACTGTGTTTCTTCCGTTATGGAATTTGCGATTCTTCCGGATGACCATATCAGAAATAAATTCATCAGGGAATTAAAGGGGAAGGTTGAAAAGGGGAGCTGTTCTGATGAGACAGGAATGGTATGGGTTGAAAGATTTGACATCAGTGATATGGAATCATTCTCAATGGAGTGCAGGAAGAGGAGGGTGGCGCTTAACGAAGCCCGGGAAGTGATTCGCAGGAACGGTATAAATGTGGAAATCGGGGGGAGGGGCATTATCGGCGCAACAGCCTCGCTCCCCTTCTTTAAAAATCCGGAAAGAGGTGTTAAACCTGAAGGTTGATAAGGCATTTCTTCTTTCCATCGGGGAGATATCCCTGAATGGATGGAATGGAAATAAAGCGAAGGCAGGCCCCGGAGCCGGAAAAGAGGCCATTTTTTTAAAGATAAACGGTAAGAGAGTCAGACTGGTTGTTTCTGATGATTCTCCTCTTGAAGGAACTGTGAGAGGAAACCATGTGGATCTCGTATATGAGGGGCGGTTCATCGGTTCGGCGGAGATCGAAAAACCTGTTCTTCACTCTCCAGAAAACGCATACATCACGGTTTCGGAGCGATGCATTTTCAGGTGCAGATTCTGCGACATAAATCGGACGTCAGGGGGCCGGAAGTCGATCGATGATGTTGTTAACCTGATAAAAAAAGATATTGATAATATTTCGTCCATCTCCATCACATCAGGCATAATGTTCAGTCCCGAGGAGGAGGTAAGATACGTCTCAGGGATCGTCGATGAACTGGCACGGTTTGGAAAACCCCTGGGCGTTTCTGTTTATCCCTCTGAGGAGTCATCACACATACTCAGGGAGAGCGGTGCAGATGAAATAAAGTACAATCTGGAAGTATGTGACAGAAAACTCTTTAGGAAATACTGTCCGGACAAGGATTTTGATTTCATTCTCAGATCCCTGAGCGATGCAGTGGAAGTTTTTGGGGAGGGAAATGTCTTCTCGAATATAATAGTCGGTCTCGGGGAAAGTGACAGGGCCATTAAATCCGGAATAGACAGACTCGTTGGAATGGGTGTGATACCGAACCTGAGGCCGTACAGCCCGGGGAAAATAAACATACCATCTGCAGGCAGGCCTTCGAGGGAGAGAATCCATAAACTCGCAACATTTTTGAAAAAGAGACTTGATGAGGCTGGACTGCTATCCAGAGGTCAAACAATGTGCCATGCATGTGGTGGATGCGATTTGTCCCCTCTGGAAATCTAATCTTTTTCCCTGACAAGAACGGGTTCTTTACCCCGGATCTCCACCCTGAATCCGCATTTTTCAAGAAAACCCCTTGATCTACCCTTTCCGTGTATCATAATTTCCATCAGGTCGGATTCCTCGTCCACATCAACGTAGGTGTAAAATGAATTATAGACGGAACAGGAAATACCCATCCTTCTGGCGGTCTCAACATGCTTGAGAAAACTGAGACCGTGATACGACACCCTGAAATTCCCATTTCTCACCAGAAGGACATTTGTCCCGCCCTTCCTTCCGGGAGATATGACCACATCAGATTCAAGGGCGGAGATATTTCTCAGATCTTCGGGACGAATAATTGCGAGATCAGACATCACAATCATAAGGGGGGTGTAACTTTTAATCCAATCATTTATTGCCGAATTTAGCCCCCGGCTGTCAACAATCTCGTTCTCAAGTCCTGTTCTTTGTGTTGAGAGAATTTTAGGTACGAACCCTGCTTTTTTTACAGACTCAACCACATCGAGGAGCATGTTGAATGCCAGCTCCTTCCGTTCCCGATGAGTTAAAATCTTCCCGAGCCTTGACTTGGGATTTGTCACCTTGAACGGTATCAGCACTTTCACCCTACCACTTCCCTATCTTATCCTCTATGGCCCTGTACATCTCATCCAGAGGGGGATCGATCCCCAGCCATATTCTCAGAGATTCTGCTCCCTGGTGCACGAGCATATCGATTCCATGCACAATCCTGCAGTTTCTTTCCCTTGCAAGCCTGATGAGAGGGGTTATCTTTGGGCTGTAAACCATATCAAAAACAACCATACCCCTCTGGATCATGTCTGCAGGCAGAGGGAGGTTTATGCCATCCATTCCAACGGGTGTCGCATTTATCAGGATATCGATGTTATCTTTGATCTCATTCAGCCTGTTGATCGGGCAGAAGATAGCTTTTCCAAAACCTCTGAGATATGATGAGAGATCCACACCTCTCGAGGGAGTTCTGTTCGTTACTATACATATACCTCCATTTTTAACAACCGCATATCCGGCAGATTTCGCTGAACCTCCTGCCCCCACAATCAGGACTCTCTTTCCTTCAATCTCAATATCATAGCGCTCAAAAGCCCTGATAACCCCGATCCAGTCAGTATTATAACCCAGGATGTTTTTATTATCGAGTAGGATGGTATTGACCGCTCCAATATCCCGTGCTTCATTAACAGGCTTCACACATCTGAACGCAATCTCCTTATGAGGGTGAGTCACATTCAGACCCCTGACTCCAAGTGCCTTTGCTCCCCTGAGTGCATCGCACACATCATCTTTTTTCACTCTGAACGGTATGTACATGCAATCAAGCCCGAGTTTTCTAAAAACAGCATTGTGCATAACCGGAGACAGGGAGTGCTCTACCGGATCGCCAATCAGACCAAATATCTCTGTCATGGAACAGTAAGCTTTTTAACCGCAGGCAATAAAAGGTTGTTGGTAACCATGCTTCCCGATGTGCAATCCCGGCAGCCTGAGATTTCACTCAATCTTACAAGGGTTGGTGCAGAGGGTATCAGAAAGCTCGTCAGAATAGAGAGAGAGGACAAAAGACCTGTTATCCTTGTTGCAGAATTTGACATATTTGTTAACCTCCCATCGACAAGGAAGGGTGTGAACCTGAGCAGAAATTTTGAAGTAATCGACAAAGTCCTTGAAGAGGCTACTTCCCGGCCTGTCTACAACATCGAAAACCTGTGCAGGGAGATCGCTATCAGGGCTCTTTTGAGTCACGAGTATGCGACCAGAGCTGAGATATCAATGAAGAGCGAGTACATGCATCCAGCAAAAACACCATCAACCGGTGTAAAAACACAGGAAATGGTCAACATCCTCTGTGATGCATACGCATGGAAAGAGAATGGCGAGGTTAATACCAGAATCATGATAGGGGTTGAGGTGACGGGGATAACAGCGTGCCCGTGTGCCCAGGAAATGATAAAGGTGAGATCCGGCAGAGAGCTTGAAAATCTCGGATTCTCCCCGGAAGATATTGAAAAAATACTCAGGGTTGTTCCGGTTGCAACTCACAACCAGAGAGGTCACGCGACAATCAAGGTGGAGACTGCTGGCAAGTACATCCCTGTTATCGAGCTCATATCCATTGCCAAAGATGCCATGAGTTCGGGAACATGTGAGATACTCAAAAGGGAGGATGAGTATGAGGTCGTGAAAAATGCCCATCTTCATCCAATGTTTGTTGAGGATAGTGTGAGAGTAATGGCCAGATTGCTTGCAGAAAGGTTTCCTGAACTTCCTGACAGTGCTACCGTAATTATAAGGCAGGAGAACGAGGAGAGCATCCACCAGCACAATGTGGTTGGAGAGAAGATTGCAACAATGGGTGAAATCAGAAAAGAGCTGGGAATTGAATGAAATTCCTCCCCCTCTTTCTCATTCTGCTCGTTACACCTGCCTCAGGAATTCTGATAGTTGAGCTGTATCCCGATCCATTTGCGAAAAATGATGAAACAGAATACGTAAAGCTGTATAACCCGGGAAACACCACCATTAACCTTTCCGGATGGATTCTGACAGATTTTGAAAGTGAGATCCATCTGAAAGGTCAGATATCCCCCCACGGATATACTGTAATTGCAAGAAATGGCACATCGTACAGGGAATCATTTGGAAAATATCCTGATTTTGAGTGGAAGAATTCATCCAATGTGAAGGATCTGGATGGCAGCCTGAGGCTTTCCAACTCTGGAGATGAAGTGGGGCTTTTTGACTCACACGGAGAGCTTGTTGATCTGGTTGTATATGGAAAATCATGGAATGGAAGTGGATGGGAGGGGAAAGGTATTGAGACATTCAGGGAGGGAGTGATATTAAAACGAGCGTATATCAATGGAACTTATCCGGATACAGACTCTGAAAGAGACTGGAATTTTCCCCGTCTTTATGTGGAAGGTCAGACTGATTTTGCACTTAAAAAATTTTCTGTCAAAAATGTTACAATCATTGTTTTTCCCGTGAACGACTGGAATTTTATCTCCGCAGATAGATCAATTGTAATTTCAAGCTACATTTTTGAAAATGCTGAACTTGGAAGTATGCTGTCCAGAACTGCTGAAAATGGAGTAAGTGTTCGTATTCTCCTCGAGAAGAGCCCGGCAGGTGGATTCAGAGATGATGTAATAAGGCATATGAAACCCGTCCAGATTTATCTGCAGGACACAAAAGCATACAGGTTTATGCATGCAAAATATGCTGTGATTGACGGCTCAACAGTTATCGTAATGACTGAAAACTGGAAAAACGGGAACAAAGGATATGGAGTGATGATGTCCAATCAGGGGCTGGCAGAATATTTTTTATCGGTTTTTGAGAGTGATGCAAAGCAATCGATTCCATTTCGTGCAGAAGATGGCCCGGGTCTGAATGCGGATGAAGGTGGTGAGAATCAATTCATCAGGGTGGAAGGCAACATAACCGTAATCCCTGTTCTGTCTCCTGACACATCCCGGTTCATCCTGGACACAGTAAAGAATGCGAGGGAGAGATTGCTCATTGAACTGCCATACATCCAGATGTACAGGGATGGCAACCTGAGCCCATTTATGACCTCAATTCTTGAGTCTGCGGAAAAAGGGGCCAGAGTGAGAGTCCTGCTGGATGGTTCAAGGTACAACACAGAAAGTAACAGAGTGGATAACGACGATGCTGTAAGTTACCTCAATTCAATTGCGAGGGAGAGGGGATATGATCTGAAGGCAAAGCTGTATCACGGGAAAGAGCTTCACTCAAAGATGTTCATTGCGGACAACATGGTTTACATTGGCAGTATGAACTGGAACGATAACAGTCTTCTGAGGAACAGAGAGGCGGGAGTTCTGATGGTAAGTTCTGATGTGGCTGAGGCAATGGAAAAGCTTTTCATTTCGGACTGGAATGAGAGAAAGATACCGTTCATTATTTCAATTCCCTCTACCGGGCTGGCATTGTTGTTCATAGTTCTCATGAGAAAAAGACTGAACTAATCCAGATCCTCAACCTTCCCCCGCCACAGTGATGAAATAATTGAAGCAATCTTTGGATTCCTGAACCTTTTTATTAGATCCGGATCTCTTGGATATCCGATGAAAGGATCGACATATCCCTCCTCTGGATTTACAACCCAGACCTTTATCTCCCCTTTCCTTATCTCTTCAGCCCTTTTCCTGTAGAACTTTATGAATGGTTCAATCGATGATTCTGTGGGAACTGTAACGACGTACCCCCCCTGAGAAATGGACCCTGCCCTTATATGAACGTCAAGATGTTCCTCAAATGTTTCAATTGAGCTCTCCGGATAAACCACAAATCTGTAAGACCCTTTCACAAAGAATGCAAGAATTCCGTTGTGATAGGAGGAATATCCGCTGAAAAACTCGATAAGGACTTTCATTTCCATCTCTTTAATGCTTTCCTGATTCACGACATCTATGTGCCTCTCAAAGGCATCTCTGAGTGCTCTCTCATCAGGGACGTAGGTATGGGGGTGATAGAAGGCCACATCCCCCATCATCTTCTTTTCATGAAAAAAAGGAGTCCTGACAGAGAGGGGATGTTCTGTGAAGGCGTCGAAAACGTCTCTTACAATACTGTTGATGTCCACCTGCTGAATGGCCATGTCAAGCCTGTATCTGAAAATACCCTCCTTTATGATCCACATAAGCTCCTTTTCAGAATAAACTCCCTCGTCCAGCATGGACCCTATGGATGTAATGAGATCCTCCATACTGGTCAGAATGTTACAGGTGGTATATTTATTTACTCCCTGCATACTCCGGGGAACTTCCAGAGGTAAAACCTTGCTTTGCGGTAATTTACGGGCATCATTTTTTCCGGAAATTCAACACCGAGGGGCTTTATTATGGCATCCGCACCCAATTTTCTGGCAAGTGAGAGTATGGGGGTATGAAGTTCCGGAGGGGGCCTGATTGAGTAAACCAGTTCCACCCCACTGTAGATCTCAGGAGTGGGCTGTGTAACATCATCCCTTATCACCCTGAACCTCGAAGTGCATGGCGCTATATCGACAGCTATCAACTCAAGGTATTCTGAAAGCCTTTCAGCAACCTCCGTGAATTTCCCGATACCTATCTCTGCTACCTTTCCTGAATATCTGGATACCACATATTCCACAAAATCGTCAACCCAATCCACAAATCATTTATTCTGTAATATCCGAGATAATATTTATGCTCCAGAGTTTCGTGATAAGGCCTTACAGACCATCAGACTTTAACGAAATTCTGGAGATCGAAAAAGAGGCTTTCCATCCCATCAATCCAGCCTATAACATCTACATGTACTCCACATTCTGCAATATGTTTCTTGTAATGGAATCTCACGGAAAGATTGTGGGATATATCGCAATCATGGACGTATCTCCCCTCGAATCCAAGGTTGTATCCTTTGCCATTCACAGGGATTTCAGAAACAGAGGTCTCGGAAAAACGCTTTTCTCACACGCTCTCTCTGAAATACAGAAAAGAGGTAAAAAAAGTGTGCTTCTGGAGGTTAGAGCAAGCAATAATGTTGCCCAGCATCTGTACAAAAAAATGGGATTCAGGGAGGTGGGCATTATCCCCGGGTACTATCATGACGGAGAGGATGCCATCCTCATGAGGTTCGAATTCACTGAACGGTTGTCCTGACCTCGGCCAGAAATTCCTGAACCTTTGAAAACTTGCTGTACTCTTCGATATTCTCCCTTTTCAGAATACCAGAGATATCCTTGCAGAGACAGAATATTGCTTTTTTATGGTCTGCCTTGGATCTGTGGATATGCACAGGGCTTATATTCAGCTGATTGTACGTTTCAAAGTGTCCGTTCGAAATGCCTGCTTCTTCAAAGAACCGCTTTACCTGGGCCAGAGTCATATGAATGAATATCAATTCTTCTTTCTGCATTGCTCTCCCCTCAGTGAATTTGTAAAGGTAGTATAACCTCATAATACAAAAAGATATTGGTGGTTTTGATTGAAAAAAGACATTTACATGAGCAAATTTAAGAAAAAATAATTAAAAATCCTCTGAGGTGAATATTCTCAGATTTAAAGGAAGCTTTGTTATGTTTCCAAGTTTAACTCCAGCGATGAAGGATAGCTGTTTTCCCACAGCAATATCTATCAACCTCTGGGTTATAACCCCATCGAAAACAACACCCTTCGTTGAGGAATTGACGTTTTTCAGTTCCCTTGCAAGATCCCTTACAGGAACCTCTTTTATGACACCGAGATTATTGTCGAGAATTCTTGCACTGAGGGTCCCTTCAAGATCCTTCATATGCTCCTTCAGTACCCTGAGCAGTTCATCCTTTTTTACTTCTTTTTTTTCCCTCTGTGATTTTTTTTTCTCCGATTTCCTTCTGTCCCTGACAACATGTACCTGTTCCACCGGAACCTTGTTCCTGAGGGACTTCACTATCTCTTTGTAGGTCAAATCCTCAACGCCCTTACCATCAGGGGCTCTGGCAACGTAGTCCACCTCTGCCACCTGAAGAAGCTCCTTGAGAATGAGTTCACCACCCCTGTCTCCATCGAGAAATACAGTGACTGTCTTTTCCCTGCTCAGCTCTGAAATTGTCTTAGGTATGTTTGTTCCCTCAACAGCAATTACATTTTTGATTCCATGCTTGAGAAGATTCAGAACATCCGCCCTGCCCTCCACCACTATTATGGCATCGGAATCATTTACGGCAGGTCCTGCAGGAAGTTTTTCCGGGCCATAATGGATTATCTCCTCTGCCCTCACCGCCTTTTTCACCTCTTCAGCGATCTCCTGACTCTCCGGAATTTCTTCTTCAAACAGCTGTGTCAGGATCTCCTTTGCTCTCTCTATTATCTTCTGCCTTTTTGATGCCCTGACATCCTCTATCTTTTTTATGGAGATTTTCGCGGTGCATGGGCCCACCCTTTCGATTGTTTCGAGAGCTGCCCCGAGTATCGCTGTTTCAACCTTATCCAGGCTCGATGGAATCATTATCACACCAGAAGATTTTCCGCCCTTGCTCTCTATGTGCACCTCTATTCTGCCAATCCTGCCGGTTTTCTGAAGATCTCTGAGATCAAGCTCGTCTCCAAGTAATCCTTCAGTCTGACCGAATATGGCTCCTACGACATCCGGTCTTTCAACAACACCTTCTGCGGAAATTTCCGCATGAATCACATACTTAGTAGTATCATTACCCTGCATATTTAATTCACCTCTCTTTATTTCTAAGAAAAAGTTGGGTACTGGTGGATACCCATGAATTCGGACTTCCATTCCACATGAGATGAGTGATGAGCTTTAGCATTTACCAATACCCAACTTTTTCATTTCCATACCATCATATGTATGATATTGATATTTTGGGATTACCCATTAATATATCTTTGGTTCACATTACGGTTCTCATTCTCAAACCATCTTCAAATGGAAGGTTGTGAGACGGGATGAAGATGGCCCCTTTAAAATTTTTATTCGGCTGTAAACAAAAGGACGAAAGCCAGGAGATGGGGATAACTGCTGAAGGCGTTTCACATCCATGAAGTTACTCTCTCTGAAACAGACTCAGGCCCAGCACGCACTGATCGCAACCTTCAGTTCCAGACCTGCTGCATTCCATCCAGTCAACAGGCTCCTTAGTAACAGGGCATATGACCACCCTGTTCTCAATCTCGGTAAGCATATCTCCATACTATCCTCCATTCTATATAAAGTTTTTGTATATGCCTGTATGGAACTGCTTTATATATAATGATAATTGTATGATATTAACATTTGTTTATTTCTTCAGCTCAACCGGGCTATACCTTTGCGGATTTTCAGTAAAAAGGAATAAAAATTAAAAATAGGACAGAAAAAATCTCAGTTCTTAATTCTATAAGTGTGGACGAGTCCCATATCATCGGACTATTGATCCCTCGGGTACCTCCTCCTCCGGAGATAGAATGATGGGCTTTCCATCCACATCAACCGCGAGTACCATTCCCCTGCTCTCCACACCCATCAGTTTTGCCGGTTTTATGTTCAGAAGCACCGGAACCTGTTTCCCCACAAGGCTTTCAGGTCTGTATTTCCCCGCAAATCCAGCAACTATTTGCCTTTTCTCACCACCTACGTCAATTTCAAGTCTCAGAAGCTTGTTTGATCCTTTTATCCTCTCTGCTGTGACGATCCTGCCTATCTTTATTTCAAGTTTCCCGAAATCCTCAGGCGAGATAAGTCTACTCTCTTCCTCCACACTCATGCTCTCAATCCTCCTGAGAAGTCTTTTTTCAGCCATTTCGATCCTTTCATCATCGATCTTTTCCAGAGGCAGGGTGGGTCTTTCAACGACCCCTCCCTCCACCTCCACAGAGAGCTCATCAAGATTGATCCTTTCGGGACTTAAACCGATCCATTCCGCTACTTTTTCCATGCTTGACGGGAGAACTGGATACATTAGAATTGCAAGAGCCTTAACAATCTGAAGGCAGTTTTTTATGACCTTTGCACATGAATTCCTGTCTCTTTTTATCAACTCCCATGGTTTTTTACTCTGAAAATAAGTATTCCCGAAGGAGGCAAGATCCATTATAGTATCACAGGCCTCTTTGAACTCGTAATCCATTATGAGGTCCACAGCCTTTTTTCTAACCCTCTCTACCTTTTCCATAATCTCGGGGCTGACCCTGCCTTCCGGAATCTCTCCAAAATTCTTCCATGTGAAATGCATCACCCTGTAGAGAAAATTACCGAGAGTGTTAACAAGTTCTCTGTTTATCCTCTCTCCGAAAACCTTCCATGAGAAATTCAGATCCTTCTGATGGGATGTGTAATTAATCAGGTAGTATCTGAGATGATCGGGATGAAAGCCCTCTTCAAGATAGTCATCCTCTACCCAGACCACATACCCTCTGCTTTTTGAAAAGGTTTTATCCTGGATCTTCACCATGCCCGATGCAACAACAGCACTTGGAAGGCTGTATCCAGCTCCTTTGAGCATGGCAGGCCAGAAAATGCAGTGGTGGTAGACTATATCGAGACCTATAAAGTGGGTTATCCTTGCATTATCTTTCCAGATTTCTTTCCAGTCAAAGCCCGCTATTTTGCCATACTCCTCGGTAAACGAAATGTAGCCTATGGGTGCATCAACCCATACATACACAACCATATCATCTTTTCCGGGAAACTTAACCCCCCACTCCAGATTTCTCGATATGCACCAGTCCTTCAACTCTTTCCTGACCCATTCTTTTGAATAATTGATGGCATTTTCGGTGCCTTCCAGATGCTCGAGGAAGTCCATAAGAAAATCCTTAAAGGCAGAAAGTCTGAAAAAATAATGCTCCTGTTCTCTGTATTCCGCCTTTGATCCATCAATCTTGCATCTCGGTTCCAGAATTTCTCCCGGTTCGAGATGCCTTCCACAGCCCTGGTCACACTCATCCCCCCTTGCCTCCATCCCACAGTAGGGACAGACACCCTCAACATACCTGTCAGGGAGAAATCTCTCACATTTTGGACAGTAAGCCAGTTTGATTTTCTTTGAATACACGTATCCGTTTTTTATCAGTTCTTTAACGATCTCCCGGGTTCTTCTGTGATTTGTTTCGGAGTCAGTTGAACCGTAGTAATCGAAATCAATTCTCAGTTTTCTGAATACATCCTGGAAATGCCTGTGATATATATCCACAAGTTCTTCAGGTGATAGGCCCCTCTCTTCGGCGTTTATCACTATGGGGGTACCGTGGGTATCGGATCCGCATACAAAGACGACATCTCTCCCCATCATCCTCAGGAATCTGACATAGACATCAGCGGGAACATAGGTTCTGAGATGGCCTATATGGCATGGCCCGTTGGCATATGGCAGGCCACATGTAACGAGTTCCTTTCCCATCAGATCACTCCTTTGACGCTTGGAACATCACTCCCTGTAATCCTTACCGCCTCTCTCAGGGATACAGCGAATGCTTTAAAGAGGGATTCGATCATGTGGTGGGCGTTCTTTCCTTTTACCTCCGCAAACATATTTATTCCGGACTCCCTGCAAACCGTCTCGAAAAAATGCAGAAAGTTGTCCATCGATATACCACCCACCTTCCCCGAGGGATTTATGGCTATGTTTGCATACCCTCTTCCACTGATATCAACACCTACCATGCTTACCGCTTCATCCATGGGAACAATGGCATAACCGAATCTCGAAATCCCCTTCTTATCTCCAAGAGACTGTTTGAGGGCCATCCCAAGACATATCCCCACATCCTCGATTACATGATGCTCATCCACGTGAAGATCGCCCTCAGCACTTAACCTGATATCAATTCCTGAATGCCTTGATAATGTTGCGAGCATGTGATCCAGAAATCCGATTCCCGTTACTATATCGCTTTTCCCGCTTCCATCAAGATTCAATCTGATTTCTATATCCGTTTCATTTGTTTTTCTCTTAATTTTAGCCTTTCTCATCTAATTCACCCACTGAATAACTCATTCAATTTTTTCAGATCAAGCAGGCCCGTATACAGGGCGGATCCAATGACGACCCCACCGGCTCCTGCTTCCTTTATTTTCCTGACGTCATCATATGATGAAATTCCTCCCGAAACGATGCACCGCCTTCCAGTTTTTTTAAGGACTTTCTTTATAACATCCATGTCTATCCCGCTCATCAGACCTTCAACATCAACATTGGTGAAGAGAAAAAG
Organism: Archaeoglobaceae archaeon; assembly: GCA_015523685.1. GTDB lineage: Archaea > Halobacteriota > Archaeoglobi > Archaeoglobales > JdFR-42 > WAJW01. The sequence goes on along the minus strand of WAJW01000089.1, from coordinate 2,470 downwards.
AACCTTCGAATGTTTAAAACTTTCTGCAACCTCAACAGGTGTCACCTCTTCTCTCCTTCTCCATCCCTCAACCACAACCTGTCCTCTTCTCGAATCAATTGCCACAACTATTCTGTCCTCATACTCCCCGGCCAGCTTTTCCACCATCTCCCTGTCTCTCATCGCACCTGTCCCAATTATCACCCTGTCAATCCCCGATTCAAGGAGTCGTACAGCCGTCTCTCTGTCTCTTATCCCCCCTCCCACCTGAAGGATCAGGTCTGGAAATTTCTTCCTCACATCTATTATCACATCTTCATGGGCCAGCCTTCCTCCAAGAGCACCGTTCAGATCTACCATATGAATCACATCTGCCCCGAGACCAATCCAGTTTTCCACGACACTCACAGGATCCGGAAGACTTATTATCTCCTTTGAGAAATCTCCCTGCTGTAACTGGACAACCCTGCGGTCTTTTAAATCCACTGCAGGAATTATCTCAAATCTCAAATTACCATCCTCTGGATCGGGGTGACGAGGATGTCCCGTGCACCCGCCCTCTTCAACTTTTCTATGATATCAAACAGGTGGTCTTCATGGACGACAACATGAACCGCCAGCATGGGTTCATCGGCTTCAACTTTCATAACTGTCGGGCCTTTCAAACCCGGTACAACCTTTTTGACTTCTTCCAAGGAATCTTCCGGCACGTTCATCATGACGTACCTCATACCTTCTGCCTTTAACACACTTTCAATGGCTGTTTTTAAAGCAGAGACCTTATATTCCTCGCCCTTTCTTGCAATCATAACCGCTTCGGTCTCCATTATAGTATGTATCGCCCTTAATCTGTTTATGACGAGAGTTTCTCCTGAGCTGGTAAGGTCAACTATGGCATCAGATATGCCTATCTGAGGAGCGGTTTCACATGCCCCGCTAACCTCGATAATCTCAACATTGATTTCCTTCTCCCTGAAAAATTTTCCTGCAATACCGGGAAATTCAGTTGCAATCCTCTTTCCCTCGAGATCCTCAAGTCTATTTATACCACTGTTCTCCGGAACGGCCACAACAACCCTTGCCTTTCCGAAATTGAGTTTAAGAAGAATGGAAAGGTCTGCCCCGCTTTCCTCAACCAGATCCAGTCCAGTGATTCCCGCTTCTGCTGCACCAGCTTCCACATATTCAGGGATGTCCCTTGCCCTCGACAGCAAAACCTGCATGTCAGGCTTGGATGTGTTAACTATCAACCTTCTTGGCTCCATCTCCACCCTCAATCCTGCTTTTCTGAGGAGTTCAATTGATGGAGCATGGAGCCTTCCTTTGCTGGGTATTGCTATTCTCATCTCAACACTGTTTTAATGGAAAAAGTATAAAAATCCTATACCTTTATAACTGATGACCTAATCTCTGTGTTGTTCACAGGTGATGCTCATGAAAAACATAGTGGTTGAGGAGATCCTTAAAACACCGGTGGAAAAAACCCAGATCGAGCTTGTGGAAAGAAAGGGGATAGGACATCCTGATAGCATGGCAGACGGGATGGCTGAATCTGTGAGCAGGGCACTGTGTGAGGAGTATCTGAAACGATTCGGTATGATCCTTCACCACAATACCGATGAAACCCAGATAGTTGCGGGAGAGTCAAACCCATGTTTTGGAGGGGGGGAGGTGATATCCCCGATATATGCCCTTCTTGTTGGCAGGGCAACCAAACGCTTTGAGGGAGAATGCATTCCCACGGACACGATAGCAATAAAGGCGGCAAAGGACTACATAAGAAAGAACTTCAGGAATCTCGATGTGGAGACAGACATGATAATTGACTGTAAGCTCGGAGAGGGGTCGACAGATCTCAGGGACATTTTTCAGCACAGGAAAGATGTTCCGAGGGCAAATGACACTTCATTTGGCGTTGGATTTGCTCCAATGTCCGAAACGGAAAAGATCGTTTTTAACGTGGAGAGGGAGATATACAACACCTTCAGACCCGCTCATCCCGAGATCGGAGAGGATGTAAAGGTCATGGGTCTCAGGATGGGTGATCGCATAAGCCTTACTGTTGCCTGTGCATTTGTATCGAAACACGTTCAGAGTCTTGATGATTACCGCTCCGTTAAAAATGAACTGACCTCCTTTGTCCGGGAAATTGCAGAACTTCACACTGAAAGAGAGGTGGACGTCAGGGTCAATACAGGTGACAACTATGAAAATGGAATCGTGTATCTTACAGTCACGGGAACGTCTGCGGAGAATGGAGATGACGGATCTGTCGGAAGAGGTAACAGATGCAACGGCCTCATAACCCCAAACAGGCCCATGAGCATGGAGGCTACAAGCGGAAAAAATCCGGTTAACCACATTGGCAAGATATACAACATTTTGGCCAGCAGAATAGCAAGTGATGCGGTAGAAGCGGTTGAAGGAATAAAGGAGGTGTACGTGAGGATCCTCTCTGAGATAGGTGCCCCAATTGATGACCCAAAGGTGG
>WAJW01000088.1 GCA_015523685.1 Archaeoglobaceae archaeon | reverse complement strand
CTCGTGAGAAGAGCGGCAGTTTTCGGAGAGGAATTCATTCTAACTGCAGATAAACTCACGTGTGCAGGTGCTGAGGTGGCCCTCGGTTTTTCGGAACCGATGTTTGATGAAACTGGCCCGAGGATTGAAACAGGAACAGAGGCAATAATAATCAAACCTCTGGAGAGGATGGAGGAGGAACCGGATGTTGTAATAATCATCTCCACTCCAAAGAAACTCATGAAGATCTCCGGAGTCTACAATCAGGTTTTCAAAGAGCCAGTCAGGAGTGAATTTAAAGGTTCATCGGCAATCTGCGGGGAATGTACAGCGATACCCTTTGTCCATGGCAGAGCAAATTTCTCCCTCCTGTGTGATGGATGCAGAACCTTTTCAGGTTACAGACCGGATGAGGTGGCCATCGGAATGCCCTACAGTGTTTTCGCCGAGCTTGCAAAAGGCATCAGAGAGGACAGGATTATCAGGGCCCTTTGTGGCTGTATAATGGACGATCTACCCAAGAATGCTGTGAAGACCATAACAGAAATGGGATTTGATAAAGCAACAGATCACTTCATGGGATATGCGGGAAAGCACATAATCAGGATGTATGCAATAAAGAATGAGAGGGGCAGGATTGAAGAGCTCACCCTCTACCTTCCCCTGAAATTCAGAGATGAGGATGAGGCAAGGAGGATGTATGAGAGAGCAGGAGAGCATTTTTCCGAACCATATATGGTACGGCTGAGGGAGAACTGGCTTGACATCGTTCTTCCGGTCGAACTTTTTGCACCGCTCCAGAGGGTGGTTCAGGAGAGGGAAAAATTTGAAAATATAATAAACTCTGCCATAGACACCCTCATAACAAAGGTTGAGGAGTTCAGGAAAAAGTATGGAAATTGAGGAGAAAATAGACAGAATAAGATCCGCATTTCTCGATAAAAAGAGAGTCATGGTTGCATTTTCGGGAGGAGTTGACAGCAGTCTCCTTGCAAGGATAGGTCATGATGCTCTGGGAGATGACTGCATAGCTGTTACGGTTAAATCAGAGACATTTCCGGAAAGAGAACTCGAACATGCAAAAAGGATGGCTGAAGAAATCGGAATAAGACATTACATCATATCCCATTCCGAGCTGAGCATTGAGGGGGTTACAGAGAACAGAGAGGATAGATGTTATCACTGCAAGAGAGGGCTCTTCAGAACACTCACTGAATTTGGAAAAAATACAGGCTTTGAGGTAATTGCTGAGGGAACGAACAAAACTGAGCTTGCCGGACACAGACCGGGTTTCAGAGCTATTACAGAGTATAACGTGATAACACCTCTAAAGGATTTTACCAAGGATGAGATCAGAGAGATGGCAAGATATCTGGGGCTTTCAAACTGGAACAGACCATCCATGGCATGTCTTTCTTCAAGAATCCCCTTCGGAATCAGGATCACACAGGATAAAATCAGGAGGATAGAGAGGGCTGAGGATTATCTCTTCAGGCTCGGAGTCAGAACATGCAGGGTGAGATTTCATAAGGATCTGGCCAGAATAGAGGTTCTCCCTGAGGATTTCAGTATCATAATAGATCACCGGAATGAGATCTCCGAATATTTCAGATTCCTTGGGTTCAAATTCATATGCCTTGACATAGAGGGATACAGAAGTGGAAGTCTCAGCATGGAGTAAAATAGCACTCCTGATGGAAGTATGAGTGGTAAAAAATTCCAGATCTCAGCCTTTCTTTCTCACTTTAAGTACCCATTCGTTTTCCTTTACCTGCCTGAGATCAAGCACCTCATGTCCTTCGTTTTTCAGGCTCCTCGGAACATTTCTGGTGGCCGGTTCATAATCAAGAATGACCTCAAGCTCCTCTCCGGGATTCATGGTCTCAAGCTTTAACTTTGTCTTGACAAAGGTGAACGGGCAGACCTCACCTCTAAGATCGAGTTTTTCAGACATTTTCACCACAACCTGCAGCTCTCAGTGTAATTTTCAGGATAAATATCATCGATCACCCTCTTACCGCATACGGGACATTCGGGATTTCTCCTGACTTTGATCTCAAAAAAGTCCATGTTCAAGGCATCCACATACAGCATTCTCTCTTTAAGAATCTCGCCTATTCCGAGAAGATGCTTTATTATCTCGGTTGCCTGAATACTTCCAACAATCCCTGGAAGGACTCCAAAAACACCTGCCTCCTGACAGCTCGGAACCATACCTTCAGGGGGGGCATGTTCAAAGATGCATCTGTAACAGGGGCCATCGTTGGGGATGATTGTCATGATCTGTCCCTCAAACCTGAATATACTCCCATGAGAGAACGGCTTGTTTTCAAGAACGCATGCATCGTTGATCAGATATCTGGTTGGAAAGTTATCAGTCCCATCGGCTATCATGTCATAATCCCTTACAAGATCACGAACATTATCGGCAGAGATTCTTTCGGTGTAAACCACCACCTCCACATCGGGATTGAGCTTTTTAACAAACTCTCCTGCTGAAACAGCCTTGTTTTTACCGAGATTTCCCGCATGAATCGTCTGCCTCTGAAGGTTGCTTATGTCCACCACATCGTCATCTATTATCCCGAGAGTCCCAACTCCCGCAGCAGCCAGGTACTGGATAATGGGGCTTCCGAGCCCACCCGCCCCAACGCACAGTACTCTGGAATTGAGCAGTTTTTTCTGGCCCTCTCCTCCAACCTCAGGGAGTATTATATGCCTCGCATATCTTCTGATCTGTTCTTCCGTAAAACCTGCCAGCATGTCATGAGCGGTGTGTTAATTGAGTATTAAAATGTTTCTCTCAATGTTTATGTTAACTTGTTTGTTGGTATAGCGTTTTGGGTATAAACGAAGTTAGCGAGCTTGCTAACCAATCTGGGCAAAAGTCTGCAAAACTGGGCCGTTTATCCGCTGTTCAACGACCCGAAGGGGCTAATCCCTTAGGGATTTGAGTGCGAATGGAGGAGCCATTACATCAACTCTTGTTTAAAATGTTGTATAATTCTTTCTAACATTTGCTTTTCGTAAACAGAGTTTATACCATGTCGTACATTTAAAGCAGGTACCTTTATACCTTCATCCCAGTTATTCACAATCTTAATTTCTTCTAAAGTTATACGAAGTGGGTATTTAACTGCTTTTTCTTCAATTTCATGAGTTACAAATTCAGGCTGGCGAATAAGAAGTTTCCATCTCCATTCCTCACAATGAATTTCTGTATATGGTTTATCAGAATCTACCCACCAAAGGCCTTCAAGTCTGGCGACTGTGAAATCCTTGTCTTCCTTTTTTCATCTACATTTTGATACTGTAAGCGAGAGGATATAGGGCGAAAACCTCAGCTTGAAATTCTTCGCCTCCGGGAGCCCCTTTCCCTTCTATTGTTAAAATTTGTCCTTCTTCAATCTCAACAATCTCAGAGTGGTTTTTGCTGTGTAATATGTCCTGTATTCTTTTGTTAAATCAAATTTCTTCATATTTCACACCCTAATTATTCCCAAAATTCCCAAGATGGCAACAATCAATCCCACTAATCCAAGAAATCCCAAATATTTGAGTTCTTCTTTTAGATATTTGAAATGAGCAAAGAATCCAAAAAAGCATAAGAAAAACAGCTGCCATGGATTATGCAAGCTAAATGCTTGAAAACCAAGAGATCCTAAAAAACCTGAAAAGCCATTAATCCAGAGTTCATCTTTTGTCTGGTTTTTATTCATATTACTACCTCTTTATTGCGTATAACGCTATGGTGGGCAATGTAACAAAAATGAAAATAAAATAAAAAATGGGAGGTGGTATCAGTATTCCTCACACTGCCTCTGGAAATAGGCCGAGGAATGACCGCATGATGGGCATTCTTCCGGAGGTTCTGTTCCCCTGTGGATATATCCGCATTTTCTGCAGACCCACACGATCTCTTCTGATTTTTTGAATACAGTCCCTTCTTCAAGCTCTTTCAAAAGTTTGCGATACCTCTCTTCATGGTGGGTTTCTGCCATGGCTATGGCCCTGAGTCTCTCAGCGATTTCAGGAT
>WAJW01000087.1 GCA_015523685.1 Archaeoglobaceae archaeon | reverse complement strand
GGCGAGAGTTGGCGGAGCTGTTAAACCGGTTGTGAGTATCGGAGCACGAAATGAAACTGTTGTTGAAATAGCTGCAATCCCCCGAACTTTGGGTGGACTCTTAAAAGTTGTAAGGAAATACCTGCTCACAAAGAAAGTGAAGGTCAAAGGGTCTCTTCTCGCGGGAGTAAAAGTATTGAAATGCTTTATGAATCGACCACAGTGAATTGAATTTCCGGTGGGTCAGATGAGTACCGAGGTTACAAGATATCTAGATGTAAATGAAGATAGATGCACCGGGTGCAGAGTATGTGAGCTCACGTGTTCTGTTGAACATTTTGGGGTGTATAACCCCAAGAGATCCAGAATAAAGGTGAAAAGAAATTCAGTGCCTGGTAAATATAACATCTATGTATGTAATTACTGTGATAAATATTCTTGCAAAGATGCCTGCCCGAAGGACGCTATTTACCTCGTTAATGTTGGAGGAGGGAACAGAAAAGCGTTTATTGACAAAGATAAATGCACGAATTGTGGGTTATGTGCAAAGGCATGCCCGTACAATGCTGTTACTAAAGACCCTACCAGAAATTTTTTAATATGTGATACATGTGATGGCACATTCAGATGCTCTGAAGAATGCCCCAATGAAGCTCTTTTGGTCAGGGAGATACATGAGACTTGAGGGGGTATATAACTTGTGAGTAGTGAGGGCGATCACAGAAATCAGGTAAAATTTCTTGAGGAGTATGCGAAAAATAGAGTTGATCGGCACATCCCGCATCTAATGTTCGGAGCAAGATCATTTGTCAGGGCAACCGGGCGGATTTTGTTAAATCATATCGAAGAAGAACATTCCACAGCCACAGATCTAATTGAAAAACTCAGGACAATCCTTGAGATTGCAGAAAATGGTGATGAAAATGGTTCATATAATGGAGATAGCCAGAAGTAGGGTTTTGATTGAAAACGGGAAGATAATCATTAAATCAAAACCAAAGGTGAAATATTGCCCTATACATGCAAAGATAAGAGATGTAGGGATGATAACAGAAGAAGCTGTGAAGGATAGCATTGAATGGAGAATGAAGAGCTGGGGGCTTTTCAAACCTGAGAGAAAAATAAAAGTAGATCCCAGTGAAACCGCAGTCTCATTTGGGGCATCTGAAATTCTTGCATCAGGTCTCAGTTCAGGGTTAATTGACTGTGCAATAACCGTATGTGAAGGGGCAGGAACTGTTATAACATCAAAGCCAGAAATCTGTCAGGGAATTGGTGCGGTGTTATCTTGTATAATTGAGACTGACCCAATACAACCTGTCATTGACAAATTAAAGGATGAGGGTGTTTTAATTCTTGAAGAAAACTCTGCTCTCATAGATCAGAAAGAAGGAGTTGAAATGGCGATAGAAAGAGGGTTTAATAAAATTGGTGTCACGGTCAGGGGACCTGATGTAAAACCAACTCTCAGAGAGATTGCTAGATTAGAGAAGAAGCATGATGTTGATATTTATTATCTGGTGGTTTCAACTTCAGGGGTTAAAAAAGATGAAGTGGAACTGATTAATAAGATTGGCGATATAGTGTGGAGCTGTGCTTCCAAACTTATTAGAGAAATTATAGCACCAAGAGCACTTATGCAGGTCGGCATTTCATTACCTGCATACGTTCTAACAAAAAAAGGAAAAAATCTGGTCTTAAACCACATTGGATTGATGAATTCAAAAATATATGTGCTTTCTGAGAGGCAAGGAAAGAATCTTAACCTGGAACCGGGGATAGATCCTCCACAACCATTTATATAATATTCAGGTTAATTTCCTTTATATGAAGAGGGAAAGGCCGGTCTGCTCTCAAGAAATTTTCTGGCCAATTGAAAGAGTGTGGTACAAGAGGGTTATGTCAGATGGTGAAAAGATTTTTACTACAGCAAGATATAACAGATATTTATTTGAGATATGTGCTGAACTGGAAGATAGAAAATGGGGAAATGTTACAGACAGTATTATTTTGATTCCGGGGTATTATACCCTCTATGGAGTCAATAAGCAGTTTAAGAAGAGAGTAAAAGATTCATATTCCAGATCGGCACACATATTGATCAATGATTTTACTCTTTCCATAGAAAATGGATTCATCCATACCCCAGTTAAAACAATAGAGATACCTGGAGAGTTTTGGTTCAAACGACACACCAAAACTGGAGACATATTCAAAGATGTGCTAGTTACCAGACCTGCACGAGAGGGGAAGTACTTCCTAAGAGACCTGATTAATGAGGTTCATGATGGAGACACTTTTCCAATATTTTACGGGCCTGTCGCTTCTTATGTTGATAAAATGATTGCTGAACGAAGTTCTCATGAGATTCTCTCAAGATTTTATATAGGTTTTAATTCAGAAGAATATGGATGGCCTTTTGAATACTACCAGGGTGTTGTAGATGGAGGAATTGAGCCCAATGGTATTAAAAAAGTATTTATCGAGAGAATTATGAATTATTTTTATGGCCCTGAGAGATGGTATTCCAACTCAATTTCGAGCATCCCAGAGATGACATTTGAATACGTGGGGAGAGAATTGATTCCACCTGATCCTGCAGAGTCCATAAATGGTTTCATCATATACGGCAACGATAGCTACACATTTCCTTCAACGTATGTGGAAAGTAAAATTGTGAGGGGTCAGGAAGCAGTTAAAATCGATATCCTGGATTCTGGAACCTTTATATACATCTCAGATGCTGAAAAAATAATCAGGGGTGCAAGAGAGAAGTTTATATGATAAATATTAAAATCCATCATTCTATAAATTATTGTAGATAAACAAACACCAAAATAGTTAAATATTTATTGTTGCAATTTATCATCAACTATAACCCAAAGTGTATCAGGTGTGAAACTCAATGCCAGGGGAAAAAATGGTTGAGGTTAGGAATGTAACAATATACATAGAAGATCAGGAAGAGGAAGAAGAATATTACAGCTGGAAAATCCATGTACCGCCTAAGCGTAAACTGGACAAGCCAATCCTTGATAACATCTCACTTGATATCCGGGTTGGAGAAATAATAGGCTTTCTTGGAAAGTCAGGAGCAGGAAAAACGAGCCTTATGAACTGCATCAGAGGAATTCCAGAATACAGACCAACCTCAGGAGAGGTGATATTCAACATTGCCGTATGTGAAAATGAAGAATGTCAGTATGTGGATGTTCCAACGAAGGACGGAGAGGAGTGCCCGAGATGTGGGGCCAGTATGTCCAGGCAGGAGGTTGATTACTGGAATGAACTTGACAATGGAACCAGACTGGGTAAAAATATCTATGATAGGATGAGTATGATGACACAGAGAACATTTGCCCTTTACAGTGAGAGAACCGCCATAGAAAACCTGATCAGTACGTTTCAGGAAATTGAGCTGGATGTGGAAAATCCCAAAAAATATGCAATCGATCTTTTGAAGCGTGTCCGGCTTTTACATAGAGCTACCAAGGTTGCTCGAGACCTAAGTGGGGGTGAAAAACAGAGGATAATACTGGCGAGGCAGTTAGCCAAGAGACCAATGTTTTTGTTAGCGGATGAACCAACAGGCACTCTCGATCCGATTACTGCCCGGATAATTTCAGAGATATTTAAAGAAGAAGCAGGGAATGGCCTTCCTATACTTCTAACAAGCCATTTGCCCGAACTTATCTCCTCAACCTGTGACCGGGCAATATTTCTTGAGAATGGAAAAAAAATCAAATCAGGCGATGCACAGGATGTCGTTTCTGCATATATCGGAAAACTTAAAGAAAGAGAGGATGAGGAGAAGCATGAATTATCTAATAGTCCACATATTATTGTGGAAAATGTGAAAAAACACTATTACTCCGTGGACAAGGGACTTGTTAAAAGTGTAGATGGCGTTGATCTCACAATATATCAGGGTGAGATTTTTGGTATAGTTGGAGTAAGCGGTGCTGGGAAAACAACATTGGTAAAAATGATTTCAGGGCAGACGAACCCTACAGAAGGGATGATCAAAATAAAAATTGGCGATGAATGGATAGATATGAGTATTCCAGGGCCTCAAAATAGAGGCAAAGCCAAATCACGTATTGGTTTCCTTCATCAGGAATTCGATCTTTATTCCCACTCTACAGTTTTAGAGAATTTAACTGATTCAATTGGGTTAGAATTGCCAAAGGAGCTTTCCATGGCCATGGCAACAGAAATGCTTGAAAGTGTCGGCTTTGATCAAGAGTATGTTAAAGAGATTTTAGAAACGTATCCTCCTTATTTGAGCGGAGGCGAGAAGCACAGAGTAGCTATCGCAAGAGAACTCATGCGTTCTCCTGAAATTATTATCTTGGATGAACCGACAGGTACTCTCGATCCAATTACAACTTCTGCAGTTATAGATGCCATAAGAAAATCACGAAAAAGACTGGGGCAGACCTATATCATAGTGAAACACAATG
>WAJW01000086.1 GCA_015523685.1 Archaeoglobaceae archaeon | reverse complement strand
TTGCATCCGATACTCCACACACCCAGTGCCATTTTATGGCTACATAATCCCTCCCTTCTGGGGGCACAAGATCATTTCTAACATAATATACAGGAATAAAAGATGCTTCTCTGTTGCATACGTTGATTATCCATGAGTTGGCATGGGGATTTTCCACGGCCCATGAAGGAAATGGAAATACGAGACAATCGGAAATTCCGGCCTCTATCATCTCTCTTCTGACATCTTCAGGTTTTACATCCATTGACAGTGCAATTGACGGACCTATATGCACGTGGGCATTTATGATTCTCATATTCTGAGGTTCACACGCAGGATTAAAAATTTTTCATTCGGGAACAGAATTTCTGCAGGAAAAATAAAAAATCGGGCACTTAAACCTTCAGTTCAAGGTTTATCTGTGTGCTGGGTGTGAATCCAGCTCTGCTCAGGAATTTAAGCAGATCAATGTCGTTCCATTCAATCCTTGTGTATATCTTTTCAATGCCTGCTGCCTTGGCATTTGTGACGAACTGATCAAAGAGCTCCTTTCCAATCCCCCTCCCTGCAAATTTTTTATCAACGCCTATGGTTGTCAGGGATGCCACTCCCACAGGAATCCCGAATTCCCCGGAGAACAGGCTTCCCATTATGAATCCAACAACCTCTCCGTCATACTCAGCGACAAGGGATACAACGACTCTGTGGGCGGGGTTCAGAACCTCCTCAAGTTTCCTTTTGTAATAATCCTCTCTTCTGTTTCCGGTGTACTGCTCGTCAATTTCTATAATTCTTTCGAGATCTTCCTGTTTCATCACACGAATAACAAGTTTGTTCGGATCTATACCCGGCATTCGAACACCGTTTATATATTCTTTATTTTCTTTATATTTAATGAAATCGGTTGAAAGATAGTCTTTCCCGAAAGAATGAACAGACGAATTGAACGGAGGTTGAATGTCTGAATTCAATAAAATCCGGAAATCTGCATTGACCTTCATTTTAATGATGGGAATCGTCAGCCTGCTCGCGGATGTTACGTACGAAGGGGCAAGGAGCATAACGGGCCCCTACATGCTCACCCTCGGGGCAGGTGCTTTAATAGTGGGCTCTGTGTCAGGGGCAGGGGAATTTGCGGGATATGCTTTGAGGATAATAACCGGGAAGATCGCCGATGCAACAGGACGTCACTGGTTCATGACCTCCGCTGGGTACATTTTAAATCTTTTCTCCGTTCCCCTTCTGGCATTTGCCGGATCATGGGAGTCCGCTTCAGTTCTTATAATCTCCGAGAGGATCGGAAAGGCAATCAGGACACCGTCGAGAGATACCCTTCTATCCCATGCGGTTAGGGAGGTGGGTACAGGATGGGGTTTCGGAATTCATCAATCACTCGATCAGGTCGGTGCAATCACCGGGCCAGTTCTTGTCTCAATTGTTCTTTATGTGACTCATGATTTTCGCGATGCCTTCGAATTTTTGCTGATCCCGGCTGTTATGGCCATGGTCGTGCTCTATCTCACTGCAAGAGAATTCCGGTTTACAGAGTCTGAAGAAAGGAGGATCATTTCAGACAAGAACATTCCTGATCGAAGTCTCAGACTTTACTATCTCTTCGTTTTTCTGAGTGCCGGGGGAATGGTTCATTTCAACATAGTTTCATATCATGTAAAGCTGAATTCGATAACTGTCGATGCCCTCATCCCGATCCTCTACTCAACCCTCATGGTGGCAAATGCACTGTTTTCCATGATTTCGGGAAGGATTTACGACAGATCTGGCACAGGAGCCATGATTGCAATTCCCGTGATGTCGGTCATAATCCCATTTCTCTCCCTGTCCTGTCAGAATCTCGGCATAATTGCAGGTATGATACTGATGGGTGGTGTTATGGGGATGCAGGATACGATGATGAGAGCATTAATAGCCGATGCAGTCCCATCGGGGAAAATAGGAACCGCTTTTGGCATGTTCGGAATGGTATATGGTCTGGGATGGTTTTCGGGAAGTGCCCTCATGGGTTTTCTCTATGATCACTCTATCAATCTGCTTTATCTGTTCGTTGCCGGAGTTGAGCTCATCTCTGCTGTTGTATTGATACTCTTTTTCAGACATGAAAAATCGAATTTCTGATCTGATACAGGC
>WAJW01000085.1 GCA_015523685.1 Archaeoglobaceae archaeon | reverse complement strand
GCTATGTGCACCCTGAAAACTCTTTCAACCTCTACAGGACCTGCTCTCAAACCGGTGGAATAGGTCTGAACCCTATCTCTATAACCCTCAATCTCATAAAGCCTTTTTACAAATGTTTTCAGGGATTCCGGGAATCTCATCTTGAATACCTGAGCTGTCTTGTATGATGGAAAGTTCCTGTATATCCTTCTCATATATCCCCTCCATATTTGAGGAGTCTTGTATAACTGTAGCTCGCATAAACAAGATTTAAAATTCCAAGAAGCTCCATGAGGTTGTAGGTCACTTCAAGTCCGTAAAGCTCATTTGCAAATCCGAATCCAACCAGTAGAAAACCGGTTATGGCAATTTCAAGAATCCTTGTGAGATCTTTCTCTGAATATATGTAGAACGAAGGTAGACGGTGTTTATAGATGAAGTAAAGCCCGTAAGAAAGCAATACAACGCTCAGTACTGAGACAATTTTTTTAATGAGTATGACAGGTATGGAGATGTATGTCTCCATCTCAAGGGCAAACAACCAGTATATTGTAATTGCTATTATAACCTTAACAAACCCTGAGGGAATGGAATGGATATCAAGATTGATTCCGGGTTTAAACTTCAGAATCCAGTAATAAATTACAGAAATCAGTCCGATTGATATAACTGTCTCAATCATTTTCAGAATAAAGATGGTGTCATTGAAAGATTCGATGAAAAGTATCAGGGCCCATATTATGGCAGCCGTGTATATATAGAATATGAGCATCTGGCCCGGCGCAAGTTCTCTTGCAAGAATCCCCGGATTTCTGAAAGAGTGGACTGCCCACAGAGCAAAAAGACCGGAAAAGATGCTTATAAGAGAGAGAACAACGAGCAGATAATTGTCCAGTCCCATAACCATCACAGGTGGCATGGGTTATTCACCCTTTCTGATCCTCTGGTAAAATCTCCCCTGAAAACCGTGAAATCTGCTGAATCCTTCGGCATACTTCTGATCTATTATATCGCTGTCAAAGGATACAATCTCTTTTGAATAGAGGCCGTAGGGAGAGTCTCTCGCTACAACACTCGCACTGCCCTTGAACAACCTCACCTTAACCCATCCAGTAACCCTCTCCTGTGTCTTATCGATGAAAGATGTCAGGGCTTCATATAGCGGTTCATTGACCAGGCCTGAATAGACGAGATCTGCCCACTCCTGATCAACGATTTCTTTGAATTTCAGTTCTCTTCGGCTAAGAACAAGCTGTTCCAGATCCCTGTGGGCGGTCAGAAGTATGGTTGCCGCGGGATGTTCGTAGTTCTCCCTTGCCTTTAGTCCGAGAACCCTGTCCTCTATCATATCAACCCTTCCAACTCCGTGCCTTCCTCCCTCTCTGTTAAGAAATCTTATGAGCTCGAGTCCATCCATTTCCTCATCATTGACTGCCACAGGTACACCATTTTCAAAGGTTATTTTTATCACTTCAGGGCTGTCAGGAGCTTCTTCGGGAGACACTGTCCATCTGTAAATCTCATCCTCCGGAATATTGGATGGATCCTCGAGTTCTCCACCTTCAATACTTCTGCTCCACAGATTTTCATCGATGCTCCATGGCTTATCCCGGGATGCGGGAACCTGAATCCCGTGTTCTCTTGCATAATCAATCTCCCATTCCCTCGTAAGGTTCAGCTCGCGCATCGGAGCTATAATTCTCAGGTCATATTCCCTGAAGATATTCTCGAATCGCAGCTGGTCATTTCCCTTTCCGGTACAGCCGTGAGCAACTGAATCAGCATTTTCTTTAAGAGCAACCTCTGCAACCTTCCTCGCAATCAGCGGTCTCGCAATGGCATGTCCGAGAGTGTATCCCTCATAGGATCCATTTGCCTTTATCAGAGGAAAGATATAGCTTTCGACGAATTCTTCTTTAGCGTCTATTGTGTAATGCCTGTCCGAGATTTTTCTCCCTCTCTCCTCAGCCACCTTCAGATCTTCTTCAGGCTGTCCCACGTCAACTGTTACGGTTACAACACTGTCAAACCCGTACCTCTCCCTCAGAAGGGGGATGCAGACAGTGGTATCAAGACCTCCTGAGTATGCCAGCACAACTTTGGACATTGGATGTGCGTCTATACAACTATCTTAAATACTTTTAGGATGTTTTCCATGGATAGAAACTTCTCTGGTGAAGGCTAAAGTTACAGTAACGATACTGATTTATTTTAACAGCATATCCGGAAATTATGCCCTGGAGACTTGTTAACCTCGGTGCTGTCGATGGATATACCATGGTATCCCTTATCAAGGCGCTGAAGCCCGGAACCCCGACTCTCCTTCTCTGCTATCCGGAAAAACCATTTGTCAACGTGGGATACCATCAGGAAGTGGATAGAGAAGTCAATGTTGATTTCTGCAGAAAAAATGAAATCGATATTGTCAGAAGGCCAATGGGTGGCGGCACGATCCTGGATGGACCGTGGGAGCAGGATTACTTCATATTTAAAAAATCTGGTTTGGATATAAGAGGATTTTTTACCAGATATCTCGAGCCCATAATCGATACATTGAGATATTTTGGTATCCCCACCTCGCTGAAAGGAAATGATATTCTGGTGGGAGGCAGGAAAATAAGTGGAAACGGAGCATTCAGTTCTGGAGGAATTAAAGTTCTCGCGGGCGACATCCTCATGGACATTGACACGGAACTGGCAGTTAATGCGATAAAGGTTCCTGACGAGAAGTTCAGGGATAAAGCATTCAAGAGCATGGAAGATCATCTCACGAGCCTGAAAAAGGAAGGTGTGCCTGTAAAAAGAGAAGAGCTCACAGATAAGCTTGTGGATAACTTTGAAAAAAAATTTGGAGAAGTCTACGAGTCAAACTTATCTCCTGAAGAGTGGAAAGAGATAGAGAGAACGAGAAAAATTTTAATGTCTCCGGAATGGATATGGAGGGCTGACAGGAGGATTAAGAAGAGCATGGACAGCATGAGAAAACTTAAAATTGCAGGAGGCCATTATGTAATCCAGAAGGACTTCAAATTCGAAAAACTGATACGGATCACCGCCTGTATCTCTCAAGAGAGAATTGAAGATATATGCATCTCAGGAGACTTTTTCACAACCCCTCCTGACCTTGTGGAGCATATTGAGAGGGAGATAAAAGGCCGGAGATTCGATGATATAGGTGATTCAATTAAAAAGGCGATTTCTGAAATGGATGGAAAAGTAATGGGCTTTACTCCAGATGATCTGACATCAGCGATCGTATCCCTCAGGAGATGGGTGACATGAACAGAGAAGGTCACGCTGGGCTCACACTGATCATAATGTCCCTCCTTTTCTCACTGATTGATCTCTGGGACAGGCACTGGCTGGTCATACTCTTCCTCACCGTGGGATTCTCAATGTTACCCGACATAGATATTCGTTTTGAGATACCCCATAGAAAGTTCACGCACAACATAATCTTTGCTTTCCTTTCCGGACTGGGAACAGGAATTCTCTTCGAATACTCAGGCATGGATTTCTGGATGGGGTTTACCGGAGCATTTGCGGGTTCTGTGCTGCACATCACCGGTGATCTTCTCACCATTATGCCATTTGCCCCTCTATCACCTTTCATCAGAAAAAAATTTGCTATCGGACTTTTCAGAGCTGATAACACCGTGGTAAACAGAGTTTTTTTACTGGCAGGAGTAATGGTGTTCCTCTCACTTTATCCGGATAGCCCCATCAATCTCCATGCCTTCTTATGAACTCCGCCATATCTGCCACTTCCCTTGTCTCTTTTACATCGTGCGTTCTTATCAGATGGGCTCCTTTAAAGACTGCTATAGCAGTGGCAGAGAGGGAGCCGTTCAATCTCTCTTCTGGCTTTTCCTTATTGAGTATCTTTCCAATGAACGATTTTCTGGAGAGACCCACATAAACCGGTTTACCAAGAACTCTCAGAGAATGGAGATTTGCGATCACCCTTGAGTCCCACTCATACCAGGGAACACTCCTGTCCCTGAAAAATCCTATGCCCGGGTCTATTACAACGTCATCTATGCCGTAATCCTCCGCAACATTCAGGCTTCTCCTGAGGGAATTAAGAACCACATCAACCGGATTGCCATCTGCCCCTTCATCCCAGGCCATAACTACAGCAGAAACTCCATATTCAGAAACGATCTGGGCCATTCTTCTGTTTTCAAAACCCGTTATGTCATTCACTGCATCGGCTCCAGCTTTCAATCCTGCTTCAGCCACCTCAGGTCTCTGGGTGTCTATGCTCAGGGGCACATCAACCGCATTCTTAACATTTTTCACTCCTTCAACAATCCTTCTGATCTCCTCACTCTCAGAAATCCATGTTTCTTTGTAAGGGGCGGTGGACATGGCACCTATATCGATGATATCCGCTCCTTCATCAACCATTTTCTCCGCAATTTTTCCTGCATCCTCCGGTTTTACAACAGAACCCCTGAAGAATGACTCTGGACTGAGGTTAATCACACCGACAACAGCAACCCTTCTGTCATCCCCCACTTCCAGGCCTGCAAATTTACCCCTGATAAACTTCTTCTCCCTCATCCACCTGCTCCACATACTCGAAATCTTCCTGATTCAGCACAATAACATAGTCTGCAGAATTTTTCAGTGCAGAGGCAAGACCCGGTTCAGCACCGAAGACAATTGTTTCCTTGCCGATCTCCATAGCCTTGTTCAGAATGGGTTTGAAATCAGCATCACGGGTGACAAGGGCAATAACATCAACAGAATCATTATAAACAAGCTCCATTGCCTCAACTGCAAGCCTCACATCAACATCACCTGAGGTAACTATGGGCTCGAATCCCTGGTTTTCCACAGCCTCCACAAGCTTTTCCGAGGCATACTGATTGAGGAAGACCTTTCCAACCTTCACATCACCGAAATCTTTAAGCATATCACGTATTTCTTCAAGATTTATCTGAAATTCTTTCCTCAGCATATTCGGGCCATCTACAAGAACTGCGATGTTCTTTCTGGCTCTATCTCTTTTTGAACTCAGATGTTTTCTGACCTTCTGCAGTTTATCAATTCTCAATTTCTTCTTGAGGGCCATAACACATTACACTCCAGCAGTAGATATACCAATAACTCAATCATATTTTAAAAAGGTTATTGATATTTCTCAGAATGGCATTGCAGAGATCTCCAATCTCCATATCCTTCAGACGAGAAATGGTATTAACGGCATCCCACACAAACAGGGGCTCATTTCTGCCCCTTCTGGGAGACAGAAACGGGCTGTCTGTTTCAACGAGCAGGTGATCGGGGGAGACATTTTCTGCAATTTTTTTATGTCTGTCAGAGAAACACACCAGGGTGGAGATGGATACATAAAAGCCAGAGTCCTCAATAGCTCTCATTGTCTTCAGATCTCCGCTGTAACAGTGAAAAACAGCTTCAAGATCCTTTCTTTTTATCAAATCATATGCTTCCCTTTCTGAATCTCTGGCATGAATGACGACAGGTTTTCCAAGCTCTTCGGCCAGATCCAGCATCTTTTCAAAAATTTCTCTCTGCCTGTTTCTTACAGTGTTCCTTTTCTCATGATAGAAGTCAAGTCCTATCTCTCCAACAGCCAGAATCTCCCTTTCAAAATCCCTTATCTGAACCTCCACCCATTCAAATGGTGCTGAATCAATTCTGTTTGGGCTGAGACCCAGAGTTGGATATATTCTGCTGTAATTCCTGCTCAGTTCAATGGTTCTCTGATTGGAAACGTAATCATACCCTGAATTCACAATAGCAAGAATGCCACCGGCAAAAGCCCTCCTTATGACATCATCCCTGTCCTGATTGAAATTTTTGAAATCGAGATGGCAGTGAGAGTCGACAATTTCTCCATCCATCACTGCACAGCCCTCTTCCTCTTCACAACAAGAATTCTGTTGATGGCATTCACCAGAGCTTCTACGGAGGCCATGACTATATCATCTCTCGCCGCTCTCGCGGTCATGCTGTACCCCTCGTTATCTTCAACTCCTATCACAACCTCAGCAAGTGCGTCGGAACCTCCGGTAATCGCTTCGATCCTGAATTCTGTTATCCTGATCTCTCCACCTACAAGCCTCTGAACCGCTTTCAGAGCTGCATCCACCGGGCCCACACCCGTTGCAGATTCAACCATCCTTTTTCCCTGAACCTCAGCATTCACAACCGCTGTTGGCGTGACCCTGTTCCCTGTCAGCACGGTCACCTCGTTGATATGGATGACCTTCTCCTTTTCCGAGAGATCCCCTATGACAACTTCTGCAATCGTGAACAGATCAACATCCGTCACTTTTTTACCCTTATCACCGAGATCCTTTATTCTCTCAACGATCTCAATCAACTGCTCTTCCGTGACGGTATAACCATAATCCCTGAGGAGCTTTTCAATCGCATGCTTTCCCGCATGTTTCCCGAGAACGAGCCTTCTTCGATGCCCCACCATCTCCGGTGTCATCACCCCGGGCTCAAATGTATCAGATTTTATGATGACTCCATGGGTATGAATGCCCGATTCGTGGGAGAAGGCATTGTCCCCTACAATGGGAGTGTTCGGAGGCATCTTTATCCCGCTCAACCTCTCTATGAGGCGTGATGTTTCCACAAGATACTCGGTCCTGATGGATGTCTCGATATTTTCAAGAGCATGGAGTGTCATAACAACCTCAGCCAGATTGGCATTTCCTGCTCTCTCTCCCAGTCCATTAACGGTCACCTGTACCTCTTCTGCTCCAGCCTCCACCGCCATTATTGAGTTTGCTGTTGCAAGACCGAAATCATTGTGACAGTGAACATCGAGAGGAACATTCAGATTTTTTTTCAGTTCCCGGATCAGTTCCCTCATGAATGTTGGAGTTGCAACTCCCACAGTGTCGGGAACGTTGATTATATCCACACCAGCAGATTCCACCGAAGTGTAAACAGCCTTGAGATAATCCACCTCAGTTCTTGTTGCATCCATCGCCGAGAACATGCATTTCACGCCATGATCCTTAACAAATTCAACCATTGAAACGGACAGATCAATGACCTCTTCCTTTGATTTTCGTATTGTATGCTCCCTCTGAATCTCTGAGGTTGATACGAAGACATGAACCATGTCAACCCCACAATCCAGGCATTTCTCCACATCACTCTTGACAACCCTTGCAAGACCGCACACATCTGCATCGAGATCGAGCCGGGCTATTCTTTTCATGGCCTCCATTTCACCCTTTGAAGCCATTGGAAACCCTGCCTCGATGATATCCACTCCGAGCTTATCAAGCTGTTTTGCAATCTGAATCTTGTATTCCAGAGGGAACGAAACCCCCGGTGTTTGCTCACCATCCCTCAGTGTTGTGTCGAAAATTTTAACGATTCTTTTTCCGATATCAGACACCCTCTCGATTTTACAGCTCAGGCTAAATAAAAAATCTGTAGTTATTTAAACATTTACCTCAACAACTCAACTTCAAATTTTTCAGGCATGTCGACTCCAAGAAACATCACATCGTATCCATACCTCACTGCCGCATTGACACCCTCCGTTTCCATCTCAGACCTTTCAGCGACAACCTTGCACAATATGAGCTTTTCACCATTGATGAGGAAATCAAATTCACCGGGATAGAGCATGAGGAACTCCACAAGGCTCTTCAGATCTCTGTACTTCCTGCAGAAATGCAATTTCTTCTCCGATGAATTTTCAACGTACCAGTCTCTGCTGAGATATGGATACATTTCATACTGCTTTTCAATCCAGTGGAGAGATTTCTTTATCCTGTCTCCCTGTTCGTAGAGATTTGTGTATTCGTATCCCTGTGATTTAAGAAAAGCCTCTCCTGCAAATATAGAAATACGCTTTCTGATGTCCTTGTCAAGTGAAACCTTCATGTTGTTGAAGTTGGTTTAAAGGATTATTAAAACTTCCTGTTGGAAATCAATATACATTGCCATTCAATGAACCGTGAGGATCTATCCGCAATGGACAGGTATAAAATACTGGTGTGATGTATCGATTCATAACCTGAACATGTGGTGGTGTAAATGGAATATGGGGTGAATATCAACGGAGATATGGATATGGAAGAGATCCTGATAAGGGCAAAGACTGCCAGAAAATCAGGATTCCGCTATCTATGGATAGGTGAAAAT
>WAJW01000084.1 GCA_015523685.1 Archaeoglobaceae archaeon | reverse complement strand
GGTTCTGGTGATAGGCAGTGGGCCGATCCAGATTGGGCAGGCTGCGGAGTTTGATTACAGCGGGAGTCAGGCATGCAAGGCTCTCAGGGAAGAAGGTATTGAGGTCATACTCGTCAATTCCAATCCCGCCACAATCATGACGGACCCTGAGATTGCAGACAGAATATACATAGAGCCGATACAGGTGGATTTCGTAGCCCGGATTATAGAAAAGGAAACTCCAGACGGTATTATGGGTGGAATGGGTGGTCAGACCGGCCTTAATATTACTGCCGAGCTTGCTGAAGAAGGCATTCTGGACAGATATGGGGTGAAGGTTCTCGGGACACCCGTCAATGCGATTCATGCCTCTGAAGATAGAGACATGTTCAGGGCTACAATGGAGTCCATAGATGAGCCTGTTCCGGGAAGTAAAGCTGTAAACAGTGTTGAAGAGGCCCTTGAGCTTGTTGATGTTCTCGGGTTACCTCTCATAATAAGACCTGCCTACACCCTCGGAGGCTTTGGTGGGGGAATAGCCTACAATGTTGAAGAACTCAAGAAGATAGTCGAGGGTGGGCTCAAGCGATCCAGAATTCATCAGGTGCTCGTTGAAGAAAGTGTGATAGGGTGGAAGGAGATAGAGTATGAGGTTATGAGGGACTCAATAGGGACGTGCATAACCATCTGTAACATGGAGAACATCGATCCAATGGGGATTCATACAGGAGAGTCAATCGTTGTTACACCAACCCAGACCCTTTCAGATGTGGAGCATCAGATGCTGAGGAGTGCTGCAATAAAAATTATAAGCGCCCTTAAGGTGGAAGGAGGATGCAACATCCAGTTTGCACTGAAAGATGGGGAGTACAGGGTTATAGAGGTGAATCCGAGAGTCTCGAGATCTTCTGCTCTGGCATCCAAAGCAACTGGATATCCCATTGCGAGAGTTGCAGCAAAAATAGCTATCGGATACCATCTCGACGAGATCCCCAACGACATAACAAGGAAAACTCCCGCATCTTTTGAGCCAACAATAGACTATGTCGTTGTTAAAATCCCGAGATGGCCCTTCGATAAGTTTCCAACAGCGGATCAGACTCTGACAACATCCATGAAAAGTACGGGGGAGGTAATGGCAATAGGAAGGACCTTTGAAGAAGCCCTCATGAAAGCTGTCAGAAGTCTGGACACGGGATATGGTATATCGGGAGATGAGAATTACGAGGAGGAAGAGTTGCTGAGGTTGATAAGGGTCCCGACACACAAAAGACTCAATGCGGTATATCAGGCTCTGAGAAGAGGTTATTCGCCTGAGTTTATTTCAGAACTCTCAGGAATTGATGTGTTCTTCATAAGGAAAATAAAGAATATTGTTGACATGGAGAAGCTCATCAAAGAAGACTGGAAAAAGGTTCTCAAAAGAGCAAAGAGGATGGGATTTACGGATAAAGATATTGCAGAGATAGCAGGATTGAAGTGGCAGGATATAAAGGATGAGAGGCTCAGGAGGGGAATAAGGGTTACCTACAAGATGGTTGATACATGCGCTGCAGAATTTGAGGCTGAAACCCCGTACTATTATTCAACCTACGAGGATGAATGCGAGGTTAAGGTTTCGAAAAGAAAGAAAGTTCTGATAGTCGGGGCAGGGCCAATAAGGATTGGACAGGGGATAGAATTTGACTACTGCACCGTTCACGCGGTTCAGGCATTGAGAGAGGAGGGAATAGAAGCCCTCATAGTTAATAATAATCCTGAAACAGTTTCCACGGATTATGACACATCAGATAAACTCTTTTTCGAACCACTTTCACTTGAGGATGTGATGAACATAATAGAAACCGAAAATCCAGATGGTGTGGTTCTCCAGTTCGGAGGCCAGACGAGCATTAATCTTGCTGTGCCCCTCCATAATGAGCTTAAAAGGAGGAGACTCAGAACTGAGATTCTTGGAACTCATCCATCCCACATTGACATTGCTGAAGATAGAGAAAAATTCAGCAATTTGTTGAGAGAGCTGGGAATTCCTCAGCCCGAAAGCGGAATTGCATTCTCCTTTGATGAGGCCAGACAGGTCGCTGGAGAGATCGGTTATCCTGTCCTTGTGAGGCCCTCGTATGTTCTCGGTGGGAGGGCCATGGAGATAGTCTATGATGAGAAAGAACTTGAATACTACATGAGGGAGGCGGTAAGGGCATCTCCAAAACATCCAGTTCTGATCGATAAATTCCTTGAAAATGCCATTGAGGTCGATGTTGATGCGGTTTGTGATGGAGAGGAGGTGTTCATCGGAGCAATAATGGAGCACATCGAGGAGGCAGGCATACATTCGGGAGACTCGGCATGTGTGATTCCACCTCAATCCCTCGGAGAGGATATAATAAATACGGTTCGTGATTATACCACGAGAATTGCACTATCTTTAAGGGTTATAGGGCTGATAAATATCCAGATGGCAGTTAAGGATGGAAGGGTATATGTCCTTGAGGTTAACCCCAGAGCATCGAGAACCGTTCCATACGTTTCAAAAGCAACAGGGATACCTCTGGCAAAAATAGCAATGAAAGTTATAGCGGGAAGAAAATTGCGGGATCTGGGGTTGAAGGAGCAGAAATTAAAGCACGTGGCGGTTAAAGAGGTTGTCCTGCCCTTTGACAGGTTGAATGGTGTTGATCCCGTCCTCGGCCCCGAGATGAAGAGCACGGGAGAGGTTATGGGTGTTGATTCGGACTTTCCAAGGGCCTTTTATAAAGCACAGCTCGCGGCCTACAACGATCTCCCTCTTGAGGGTGTTGTATTTGTCTCAGTGGACGATAGATTCAAAGAGGATATTGTGGAGATCGCAAGGAATCTTAAAGAATCGGGATTGAAGCTGATTGCAACAAGGGGTACAAAGGCCTACCTTGAAAAGAGAGGTATCGACTCTGATCTCGCATTGAAGGTGGGGGAAGGAAGGCCTCATGTTGTTGATCTCATCAAATCAAGAAAGATAGATCTGATAATAAACATTCCCGGAGACAAGATTTCAAGGGAGGAAAGTTATATAATAAGAAGGACTGCAGTGGATTACAGCATACCATATATCACAACGGTTCAGGCTGCAAAAGCGGCATCAGAGGCTATAAGACGTGTGAAACACGGTGAGCTTAATGTCAGGGCCATCAATGATTACTGGATTCAGTAAGTCCCCATATGCTCAAGGAGAACTATAATAAGCAGAGTGGCAACTCCAGCTACGAGCATTCTCATTCCGGCGATGAGGACGTTTCTTCCGGAAATTCTTCCGAGAAAAAATCCTATAATAAAAAGAAGGGCAAAACTTATGGCGAATGATATCTTCATCGCCTCAACGTACGGCATGCCAGACCTGAATGGGATCAGCGGGATTATTGCGGCTGGAATCGGTGCAAATCCATGAACAGCAGTGGCGATGTAGATGGAGAATCTATGGGCTTTTTCTGTAACGGAATTTTTCATCATGGACAGCATGGCCCTCTGTTTTCTGCTGAGAAGGGTGATGTTTTCACATTCTTCTGCCTCAAATGCTCCAAAACCGCTCGATATTCCAAGGGCTATGGCGGTTGCAACACCTGCTGTGAACACAAGGTGATTGTTGGCCTTACCGCTCAGATATGCACCAACTATAAGGCCGAGAATTGTCAGAACCCCATCGAATGCCCCTATAACGAAATATCTCCTTGAAATTGAAGATAACCCCGTTATCCTTGAATACAGTGTATATCTACCCCTCAACTCTCTGAGTTTTCCAATCATCTTTTACTTGATGTAACTGTATCAATGAAGGTTGATAAAGCTTTCCTTTCCCGATTTAAAGAAAATAAGGGGA
Organism: Archaeoglobaceae archaeon; assembly: GCA_015523685.1. Classification (GTDB taxonomy): domain Archaea; phylum Halobacteriota; class Archaeoglobi; order Archaeoglobales; family JdFR-42; genus WAJW01. The sequence goes on along the minus strand of WAJW01000084.1, from coordinate 43 downwards.
AATATTTATTTACCATCTCTTCCCACATGGCCCTGTACGTCTG
>WAJW01000083.1 GCA_015523685.1 Archaeoglobaceae archaeon | reverse complement strand
GCACTGATAGTCAAAAACTCTGGATAATCCCTTTCTCATTAATTCGGGAGATGTCAGGTATGCGCAACCTATAAATTCCCTCGTACCAGAGTACACCCATCGGGTTTCTCGGTGGAATTAGAAGGGGTGTTACCATGAAGGCGGTGATTCTCTCTGCAGGACTTGGAACAAGAATGGGGAGCGAGATACCCAAGCCCCTTGTAAGGCTCTTCGGCATGCCCGTAATCGAGCACACCATAAGAAAGCTGAAAGGCCATGATGTAATCGTTGTTTATCACAGAGAGGAGATAAGGGAGTACCTTGAGAGAAAATTTCCGGATATAGAGTTTGTTTACAATCCCCATCCTGAGAGAGAGAATGGGTACAGCCTCTATCTGGCGAGAAAACTGATTGATGGGGATTTTCTCCTCCTAATGTCGGACCACTACTACGGCGAGAATTTCTTCTCTCAGGAGGAACTGCCCGAAGAAACAACCGTTTTTGTGAGCAATTACTGTCACGATCCGGAAGAGGCAACCAGAGTGAAGGTGAGAGATGACAGGGTTGTGAGGATCGGAAAGAAGCTGGAAGATTACGATTACTTCGACACAGGATTCTTTTACTGCACGAGAGAAGTTTTTGAGGTTATGGAGAAAGTGGAGGGAAATCTTTCCGTCTCAGAGGTCATTTCGGAGCTTGCAAAGAGAGGCAGAGTGGGCTTCAGGGTTGTTAACCATCCCTGGATCGACATAGATACCCCTGAAGACCTGAAAATTGCGGAGAAGTTGGTCAGAAAGAGCCTCATGAAAGATGAGGATGGATATGTATCCAGGCATTTAAACAGGAAGATCTCTACAGCCCTCTCAAAAGTGCTCATTCCGGTAGATCTCATAACCCCTAACGTTATGACCCTCATTTCATTTTTTACAGGCATTATCTCGTCCGTTGTCTTTGTATCAGGGAATCCCCTTGCGGGAGGTGTTCTCGCCCAGATATGCTCGGTAATAGATGGCTGTGACGGGGAGATAGCCAGGATCAAAAATCTGAGATCGGAGATTGGAGGAGTTCTTGACTCGATAACGGACAGGTATGCAGACGTACTGATATTCACAGGCATGATGGTGTTTTATGGATATTCCGGCCTGAGCATTCTGGCCTACTTTCTCGCCCTTTCCGGTGCGATACTGGTGAGTTACTCCTGGCATCTTACTGGAAAGAGAACCAGAATCGGGACAAGGGATATCAGATTGTTCATCGTCATGATCGGCGGTATAATGGCGGTGCTATACAGACCTTCAATCCTCATTGCCATGTTTGTAACCGGAATCCTGGCCCACTCTGCAGTGTGGCTCTCCTTCCTTTCCTTCAGAAGGGACAGAAGGGAATGAGATATGGAAACATTTTTGTGAGATAACCTGCAGGAAAGGTACATGCCCTCTCTGTTAGGAGAATATGGCACACCCCTCTCCTCGAAAAGTTTCAAACTCATGTTTCTGGGGAGCGGTGAGCTCGGTAAGGAGATGATAATTGAGGCCCAGAGACTCGGGCTTGAGACAATTGCGGTGGACAGATATCCCGATGCTCCCGGAATGCATGTAGCCCACAGAAGTCATACGATTGACATGACCGACTCCAGTGCTTTAAGGAATGTTGTGGACAGGGAAGAGCCGGATGTCATAGTTCCGGAAATCGAGGCGATAAACACAGATATGCTCTTTGAGTTTGAAAAAGACGGTTACTTTGTTGTTCCCAATGCAAAGGCAACATGGATCGCCATGAACAGGGAGAGAATGAGGGAACTGATCGCATCAACGGGTGTTAAAACAAGCAGATACGGATATGCTTCATCTCAGGATGAACTTCTTGATCTGTGTGAGAAAATAGGATATCCCTGTGTATCCAAGGCAATCGTTTCCAGCAGTGGAAAGGGCTCGTGTTTCATAAAGGGTCCGGAGGATGTTCCGAGGGCATGGGAATACGCCATGAAGAAGGCCAGGATACCTCAGGAGAGGGTTATAGTTGAGGAGTACGTGAGATTCGATGTGGAGATAACCGCCCTATCTCTCAGACATCTGGATGAGAGTGGAGAGATAACGGGAACCTTTGTCAGGCCCATAGGTCACTATCAGATAGGTGGAGATTATCACAGTAGCTGGCATCCGTGGATGGAGAATATGGAGGATCTGGAGGAGAAGATATATGGCTATGCGGAGAAGATAATGAATGCTCTCGGCGGGATCGGTATATTCGCCCATGAGATGTTCGTCAATCTCGAGAAAGGAGAAATATATGCAAATGAAACTGCCTGCAGACCCCACGATACAGGCCTTGTGACCATCTTCTCAATGCCCTCCGGCCAGTCAGAGTTTGCCCTTCATGTAAGAGCAATCTCAGGCATCCCCATCCATTCTGAGGATGGTATACTGAATCCCATAAGGACATCCGCATCCCACGTGATTCTATCCCATGGAGAGGGATGGTATCCCGTTTTCAGGCCTTCATGGAAGGGATTTGACAGCATGATCCTTGTGTTTGGAAAACCCCAGGCATTTCAGGGAAGACGGATGGGAGTTGCCCTGGCAACAGGGAAGGATGTTGAGACCGCAAAGAGAAATGCGGAGACTGTTGCCCATTCCGTAACCCTTGAGATCGATGGCAGGAACTATTTACAGGAACTGAGTGAGAAGCATGCTCTACATAACTGAATCGTGTGTTGGATGTGCCCAGTGCATGTTTGCATGCAGGAAAGGGGCAATAGAGGTGGAGGGAAAGGCAATCATTGACAATGACGTGTGCTCTGAATGCATGAGGTGCAGGGATTACTGCCCCTTAGATGCCATCCGGATCGTGAGTGAATGAAGGCCATTGTGATAGGTAGCGGGATAGGAGGACTTTTTTCAGCGGGAATTCTCTCAGAGAAAGGGTATGATGTCGTGATATATGAAAAACTGGCCTTTCCGGGAGGGAGGTTCACAAATCTTGAGTACAGGGGTTTTCAGCTCACAACCGGAGCACTGCACATGATCCCTCATGGAAGCAGGGGGCCCTTTGCAGGAATGCTCAGAAAGCTCGGTGCTGATGTGGAAATAGTCGATTCTGCTCCGGAAGCAACCGCTCTATACAACGGAGAAGTGTACGAGGTGGTCTCGGACAGCTTCCCTATCCTGACGGTAATGAAGTTTGCCTGGGAAGTTTTCAAGGAGAAAATATTCAGAAAGGAAAAGTCTCTGTGGGATATGGTTTCCGGGTTTGATCCATTCACAAAGAAATTCACAAGAGCCTTCTGCGGGTGGTCTCTGAGCATTCTCCCGGAAGACATGCCCTTCAGCAGAATGAAGAAAATTTATGACATGGTGAGGAGATACAGAGGTCCGGGAATACCCATCGGAGGATGCAGGGCGGTTATCGATTCTCTAATTGAGGTTCTGGAAAGCAATGGAGTGAAAATCTTTCTAAAGCATCCCGTTGAGAGAATAATCACCGACGGGTCAATTGTGAGGGGAGTTGAGGTTAAAGGGGAAAGGATTGAATCGGATGTTGTGGTATCGGATATAGGACATTCCCTGACCGCGGGTCTCACTCAGAGCGAGGATTACATGTCCTGGGTGGAAAATCTCATTCCGTCCAGAGGCATAAAGATTTCAGTTGCGGTTAAAGAGCCTTTTGTTGGCCATACCGGTGTGATGTTCACCCTCGATACTGAAAGGATTTCCGGCATGAATGAGGTGACCCAGGCGGATGAAAACCTTGCTCCGGGGGGATATCACCTCGTCATGACACATCAGCCCGTTATCACATCCAACGTGAGGTATGAAATAAATCTTGGATTGAAAGATCTTAAAAAATTGATGGGTGACAGGGAATATGAGATTCTTGCAATTCAGAGCTACAGCGGAGACTGGCCCGTAAACAGGGTTTCCGCAGGCAGGGATGTTGGGTTCAGAACGCCATTTGAAAATCTGGTTGTGGTGGGTGATGGGGCGAAGGAAGATGGAATTGAAGTGGAAGGTATAGCTGTGGGCGTTGTGAGGGCAATGGAGGAACTATGAAGGCGATAGAGATTTCAAATCTTGTGAAGAGGTATGGAAATTTCACAGCTCTGAGGGATGTATCCCTTGAAGTTAACATTGGGGACTCATGGGCAATTCTCGGCCCCAATGGTGCGGGAAAGACAACTCTCATAAGGATAATTTCGGGACAGGCGAAACCCACGGGAGGTGAGGTTAAAGTTTTTGGAGTCAGTAGCAATGAGTTCACGGAGGAAATTAAAAGGAGGATAGGTATCCTGTCTCACAACCACCTTCTCTATGAAGACCTCACCGCATGGGAGAACCTGATCTTCTACGGGAGGCTGTATGGTGTTGAGGGCATTGAGGATGTTGCAGAGGACATGCTCAGGAAGATGGGGCTTATTGGAAGGGCAGATGATCCCGTTAGGACATTCTCCAGGGGTATGAAACAGAAGCTTGCAATCGCAAGGGCACTGATACACTCTCCGGATCTGGTAATCCTGGATGAGCCGACGTCAGGGCTTGATGTGAGGAGCAGGAAGGACCTTGCAGATATGGTCTCCAGTCTCAAACGGGATGGAAAGACTGTTCTCTTCACTACCCACAATCTTGAAGAGGTATCCGAGTTCTGCAGTTATGTCGCCATACTCCATAGGGGAAGGCTCCTCGGGACAAGAAGGGTTGGGGGGGAACCCCTGGAAGATTACTATCTGAGGCTGGTGGAAGATGCTTCGACACATTAAGGAGATAGCGATCAAGGATCTGAGGCTCGAATTCAGGACCAAGAGCACGCTGAACTTCATGCTCCTGTTTGCCCTCATAACCTCAATGATGTTCAGCATTTCCGTGCCTTTTCAGTCCATCCAGGGAACAGCCCCGGGACTGTTATGGCTTGTTTTCCTCTTTGTAGGCCTCATGGGTTTTTCCAGAGCCTTTCTCAGGGAGGTGGAGCTCGGAACCCTCGATGGCCTCAAGTCTGCCCCCGTTTCACCATCTGACATCCTGCTCGGGAAGGTAATATACAACTTGGTTTTAGTCCTTATAATGGAGGCCATCATAGTTCCGGTTTTCATAGGCCTTTTTGATCTCGAGATCGGAAATCTCCCCCTTGCCTTCCTGGTAATCACCACGGGAAATGCGGGGTTTGTTGTTGTTTCATCCTCCCTTTCCACCCTCGTTCTCAGGGCGAGATCAAGAGAACTTCTCGCACCCCTCATAATGTTCCCCGTGATATATCCGGTAATATCCACCACGATATCGGGCCTGAGGATGGCCATGGGTGGAGGAGTTCTGATGGATGTGAAAAACGAGTTCATTCTTCTGGTATCATTTATAATAATAATGCTGATTGTCTCACTTCTAACATTCGAGTACGCTCTGGAGGATTAAAATTATATAAGGAGATGGAAGCAATAATAATTTAGAGCAAAAACGGGCTGAGTCTGATGGAAATAGAGAAAAAAACACAAGGAATAATAATGTTGATTTCCGTAGCCGGATTTCTGCTTGCCATCCTGTGCGGATACGGTGCCCTGATATATCTCGGACCCGAGAAGACTCTTGGAGACAGCTACAGGATATTCTTCTTTCACACACCATCCGCGATAGTCTCTCTCCTTGGTTTTACCGGAACTCTCATCTTCAGCGTGAGATATCTGATAAGGAGAGATGTTGAGAGCGATATATATGCGGTTTCAACCGCGAAGGTGAGCCTCGTTTTTGTGACCATCGCCCTCATAATGGGCTCAATATGGGCAAAGTTTGCATGGGGGGAATACTGGAACTGGGATCCCAGAGAAACAGCGGTCCTTATACTCTGGTTCGTCTATGCAGGGTATTTTGCCCTCAGATCGGCAATAGATGAATTCGACGCAAGGGCCAGGTCATCGGCCATATTTGCTGTCTTCGGCTATGTTACTGTTCCCCTTGCCTATCTCTCAACCAGGATATGGGCCTCTCTTCATCCTGTCATAATCCATACCACGGGAATGAACCTTGAGCCCAGGATGGTCATGGTATTTGTGCCAATGATCTTTGCGGTTCTCATGATCTACATAAGCTTTGTGTGGATAGACGGAAGGCTTAAAAAAATTGAATACCAGCTGATGGAGGTGGTCGAATGAACGTTCTTGTTGGGGTTTTCATTGCGGTCATGGCCTTTCTCCTTCTCATGCTGGGTCTTCAGCTTACCCTGATTTCAAAGGTAAGACGGCTGGAGAGGCAGATGAGAAGGTTGAAGGAGAGGTGATTCCATGAAAAAACAGCACAGGATAATAACGGGAATCGCCATAATTGCCATCGTCTTTCTAATCGCATTCTCCACCATGTCCCAGTTCATGAGTCCATACAAGTATGTCTTTGAGGTAAAGGGAAAGGACAGGTACATGAAAGAGGATGTGTATGTCGCGGGATTGATCGAACAGGGAACCTTCAGGCAGATTTCCTCAAATCCAAAGACCTACGAGTTCATGCTCACCGATGGAAAGGACTCAATGAAGGTGGTTTATAAAGGAGACCTCCCAGCGGCATTTGATCCGGCCCAGGGATGTGTTGTTTACGGTCACTTCGGGGAGGATGGAACATTCCAGGCTGTGAAGCTCCTTGCAAAGTGTCCGAGCAAGTACAGGGAGAAGATCGCAGAGAGGATGAATGAATGACCCCCGGAAACATCCTGCTTGTTGTCTCCTTTATTCTGTCGGCTCTCGGATCCATCTCTCTTTTTAAGTTGAGGGAAAAGGTGTCGTACAACCTTTTCCTGCTCTCCTTCATACTGCTGAGCCTCGATATGATTCTTCTCATAAAATACTTCATTGCCACCGATTTCAGGTATTTCTATGTTTATTCTTACACCAGCACGGACACCCCTCTGCCCTACAGACTCGCCGGTGTATGGGCTGGACAGGAGGGAACATATCTTCTGTGGGCCTGGATAATTGCTCTGAGCATTGTTCTGTTGCTGAAAAAAATCGATGATCCCCGGTATAGAAAAGTTGTTACTCTCACAGGACTGCTCAACACCTTTTTTATATTCCTCACCATTCTCGCATCACCCTTCAGAACCATATACGAGATTCAACCCGACCTTCCCGCGGGATTTGTTCCTCCAGATGGCAGGGGTCTCAATCCCCTTCTGCAGGATCCGTGGATGGCCGTACATCCTCCAATGATCTTCATCGGATACGGATTCTCTGCGGTTGTTTTCATTGCAAGCATCATGTACATGCTCTCCTCTGACAGGAGATACGACATCATTGCGAGGCCATGGGCCAGATCAGCCTGGTTTTTCCTGACAATAGGGAATGCAGTTGGAGGATACTGGAGCTATAAAGTTCTGGGATGGGGCGGATTCTGGGCATGGGATCCTGTGGAGACCTCATCCTTAATTCCATGGATAACCATCACCGCATATCTTCACGGTTCGGCAATGCTGAGAAAAAAGAACTCCATGAGGCTCTACACTCCTCTCCTTGGAATCCTGACCTTTTTGCTGGTGGTGTATGCAACCTTCATAACAAGGAGCGGTCTCTGGGAGTCCGTACATGCCTTCTCCGAGACAACCACAGGAGTTTTCCTTGCGGGATTTCTCGTGGGTGGAATTGCGATGCTGGTGGGTGTGACCGCATATCATCTTACAAGGTTTCCCTCCGAGGAAATGGGCAGGGATACTGAAAGGAGCGTTTTTTTTATAACAGTCATCCTCCTCTCGATCCTGGCCTTCGTGTCCTTCTGGGGAATCACCTACCCGTTCATAACTCAGGCTGTGGAGAATCAGAAGATAAGCATTGACAGGGAGTTTTTCAATCTGTGGAGCTATCCATTCACCCTTGCGCTTTTAATTGCTCTTGGATTCTGTTTTGCGTACGGAAAGGTTTCCTGGAGCAGGCTTTCAAAGCTCACGGTCTTCTTCTCGGCCCTGACGGTGATTCTCCTCTTCATAACCCCCGGAAAGGATTTCATGCTTGTTGAGCCTGAAAGTCCGTTTTACTTCAGGAGTTCGGCTTTTATCAGGGCTTATGCAGGTCTCTCTATTCTCTCCCTTTTTCCTCCATCGATTTTCTCCCTTTACGGAGTCGGAATCAGATTTTTATCCGATTACAGGCGTGAAGGGCTCTCATTTTCCAGGACTGGCAGGAATCTGATTCATCTTGCCATAGCCCTCATCCTGATAGGTGCGGTTGTTTCAACATCATTTGAGACTGAAACAGCCATAACCTTCGGACTTGACGAGAGGGGACATGTGAAATACGCAGGAGACACGGGTGTCAGGCTTGACTACGTAAGTGTGTATAAGGATTCCAGGGGTTACTGGAATCAGGAGGTTGGAATCTCCCTTGTAAGGGATGGAAGGGTTATTGAGAGCGGGATAGCCAGATTCAGGGATACCGCATATGGGACGGTAACTGAGGTGTTCATAGATCGTGGAGTTTCCAGGGACGTTTACGTTATATTTCAGGGTATATCTGCACCACATGGAGGTGATAGATCCTCCATAACCATTCCTCTGAATGTTAAGTTCATTCCGTGGATAAGCATCCTCTGGGTCGGAGTTTTCATCATGATCGCAGGAATGACCCTCATCCTCATCAGGGATGTTAAAAGACCTTCTGGAAGAGAAAATAGAGAGGTTGGAAAAAAGGTAAAGGGAAGGGCTAAATCTCTATAGATGTTATTCTGTGATTCAGGGGCAGAGCAACATTGTAAACAGGAATGTTTCTGAACAGGGTGGCAATCTCTCCATATCTCATCCCACGGTGAGCATGTCCATGGATGACCAGATTGGGCATGGTCTCCCTTATTATCTCCTCTATCCTGACCGAACCCAGCATGGAGAAAGCATCCCGTTTCTCACCCTTCAGAGTGAAATAAGTGGGTGCGTAGTGGGTCATGAGTATCTTTATGTCAGCGGTCATTTCCTCAAGAAGGTATTTAAGTTTTCCAACCCTCCTCCTGTATTCTTCCTCGATTCCGGGAATGTTTCTCTTCTGCCACCATGTCGGCTCGTCGAGGGACCCCTTTGAGCCCACAATTCCGACAGTCCTGCCGTCAATCCTGAGTTTAACTCCTTCATCCTGGAGAAAATGAATGATTTCAGAGTACCGCTTCACCTCTTCCATGTCGTACTCCTCATTTCCGGGGCATCCGATTACAGGACATGAAATCCGGCTTTCTATGATGGATTCAACCCTTCTAACCTCCTTATGTCTCCCCCTGTAAACGATATCCCCACATATGAGCATCAGATCAGGTTCCGGAATTCTGTCCATGGCGGATATGAAATCCTCCAGATACTTCGGTGAGTGAATGTCAGAGACTCCCGCTATGAGCATTATCTCACCCTCAATTTAATAATAAAAGGCAAAATATTTATAATCAACTTCTGGATGGCGGGATATGCATAGAATCAGGAAACTTCAGGAGGTGCTTCAGGCCAGAGATGTGGATATGGCGCTCATAATGTTCTCGAAGGATATCTTTTACTTTACGGGAACAACTCAGCTCTCATCTCTTATTGTTACTCAGGATGACTATCGTTTTTTTGTACTGAGATCGGCTGAAAGGGCCAGAAAGGAAAGCGGTCTCGATGTCATTCAGGTTAGTGGGTTTGGAGAAGTCCTCAGGGAGATGAAGGAATGGGGTATCAGGACTCTCGGAATAGAGGAGGATGTGCTGCCGGTCAGGGTTTACAGAAGGTTAGTTAAGCTGGGTTGTGATTGCGTGGACATAACCCCCGATATATTGAGAATGAGATCTGTGAAGGAGCCATCAGAGATCGAAAAAATAAAGATGGCCGCAAAGCAGAGTGGAAGGGCTCTTGAAAGAGTCCCAGAAATCGTCCGTGAAGGCATGACAGAGCTCGAGCTTTCTGCAGAACTTGAGTACACCATGAGAATGGACGGTCATGAGGGAAATCTCAGTATGAGGGACTGGAACAGCACAATACTGAATGCCTTCGTCCTCTCATCCGGAACGATCATTCCCGGAAGACACAACACGGTTGCTGACGGCACGGGACTGAGTCCGGGTTTTGGTTCGGGTGCGGGGAGGAAAAAGCTCAGGAGGGGAGATGTGATATGGATTGACATCACCGGGCACTCTCAGGGATATGTTTCAGATGAAACAAGATGCTTCTCCATTGGAAAACCACCTGAAAAGCTTGTCAGAGCATATGAATTTGTGCAGGATGTATATTTCTTTCTGAGGGATTCTCTCAGAGAGGGAGAGTGGACAGATGATCTGTTCAAAAAATGCCTGGATATGGCTGAAAAGAGGGGTTACAGGAACAACTTTCTCGGTATTCCACCGTATCAGGTGAAGTTTGTGGGCCATGGAATCGGAATTGAACTGGATGAAATGCCAGTAATATCACCTCTGAGGGACGAGATAAGGGAAAACATGACCCTGTCAATCGAGCCTAAGGTGATGTTTCCTGATTTTACAGGGGTTGGGGTAGAGAGCACCCTTCATATCACCTCAAAGGGGGGGAGGGAGATCACAGATAGCCCCCTTGAGCTTATAGAGATTTAGCAAAAAACTTTTTCATCAACCACCTTCAATCTGGTTTTATGACAGATTTCCGAAAGAGGTCCAGGATATGGCTGGAATATGGAGATGAATCTCTCCTTGGAAAGGGCGGTTATGAACTCCTCAAGGGAATCAGGGATTTTGGTTCTCTCAAAAAATCTGTGGAGAAATCCGGCCTTTCATACAGGTATGCATGGAATTACATAAGGAAGCTCGAAAATGTTCTCGGATCGAAGGTGGTTGAGAGCTTCCGGGGTGGAAAGGAAAAGGGTGGAATGAGGCTTACACCGCTTGGCGAGTCCCTCCTGAGGGAGTATGAAAGAACAACAAACCTGATATCAAGAATTATCGAAGAGGAATCAGAGCTCTCATCTCTTGGTCATTTCAGTGCGAGAAATCGATTGAAGGGAAGGGTGAGGAAGGTGGAGCGGGGAGATGTATGCTCCAGAGTTGAAATTGAAATATCGGTTCCTGCGAGAGTCGTATCTCTAATATCAACCGAGGCCCTCAATGAACTTGGCATTGCTGAGGGTGATGATGTACTTGCGGTTATAAAGGCAACCGAGATACTCATCTCAAGGACCTGAGCGGAATTGATTTTTCATTCCAATTTCCGAAAAATATATTTTGGTTCTCTCCTTCTGCTCATCCATATGGACGAACTGGAAAAGATTAGAGAGAAAAAACTCAAGGAGATGATGGAAAAAATGACAAAAAAGGAAACCCCTGATAAGCCGGTTGAGGTGAACGAATCCAATTTTAATGAGGTCATAGAGAAGAATGATCTCGTGGTTGTGGATTGCTGGGCTCCATGGTGCGCTCCGTGCAGGATGATAGCCCCGATAATCGATGAGCTTGCCCGGGAATATGCGGGGAAGGTTGTGTTTGCAAAGCTGAACACGGATGAGAATCCACGGATTGCAGGGAAGTTTTACATAACTGCCATCCCGACACTGCTGTTCTTCAAGAAGGGAAAGCTCGTGGATCAGATGATAGGAGCTCATCCAAAGCAGAACATAGTAGCCAAGATAAAAGAGTACATGTGATCAGTAGTGCAGTCCCAGCCCCCTTATCTTCGCCCTCTCCTCTATAAGATTTCTTGAAGCTCCTCCAACAAATTTGAGGGTTGCTTTGAGCTCCCCATCCTCGACCTCAATTATGTTGTAACAAGGGGTGATCATCCCCCTCAATCTCAGGGATGATGCGGTTCCGGCATTTATTATCACAATGTCCTCAAGTCTCCAAACGTTCGGGACGTGTTTGTGGCCCGACAGAACCAGGTTGACGTTTGAGTCCACAAGAATTTTGAGAACCTCTCCTGCATCGTACAGCACTCCTCTCTCTCTTCCGGAATAGGGAACCGAAACGAGATGGTGGTGGAGAAAGAACAGTTTGAAACCATCATACCCCCTGAAAACGTTTTCAAGCCATATCTGCCTCTCCCTGCCGAGGTGGCCGTCATCAAGATCAGGCTCGCTCGAATCAACCCCGACCATCAGCACATTTCTGTCCTTGTAGACTGAATATCTACCTCCAAAAATCTCCTCAAAGTGAAGATAACCTACATTTCTGGCATCATGGTTTCCGGGTATTATCAGGAGTTCTGACTCTATCTTGTCGAGAAAGTTGTACGCATCCTCGAACTGGTGCCTGTAACCATCGTTTGTGAGATCTCCTGTGTGAATAACAAAGTCTGGGTTCAGTTCGTTTATCTCATCCACGCATTTTCTGAAGAGCTCACTTCTGAATTCAGGAGCTCCGACATGAGTATCAGATATGTGGGCAATGATCAATCCGTGTCCACCTCCCCGGTTATCTTCTCTATAACATACCTCACGATGCATCTGGCAGTAACCTCAAAATTGAAGTTTTCAAACACGGGAACCCCGCTCTTGATGGCATTATCCACTATGTAGTCATGTATCTTTCTTATTGAAGAAAAGTGGCGGAGATAGTATTCCGCGGGTCTTCTCATCTGGGTCTCATTTGCCCTGGCAAAAAATCTCTGCTTGTGCATCTCCTCATTCTCAAGCTTCAGTATGAATGTGTGTATGGAGGGGTTTTTGAGGTACTTTCTGTCTATGAACCCGGGGACCACATGGGTTCCTTCTATCACAACGTTTATTCCCTCTCTTATGGATCTTTCTAAGACTGCCTCAATTGCCACGCTTATATGGGCAACCTGATTGATGAAGCCATAGATCACCTTATCGTACTCCCGGGGAACATCCCTGAGAGCTCTCCATGCGGTAAAGCTTGATTTATGTATGGATGGGATGAGATCTTCGGAAATCACCCTCCTCAGAACCTCTCTCAGAACATCCGTGCCTATCACATTGCTCACGCCGAGCCACTGGGCTACCGTGAATGAGAGGGTTGAACTGCCCACACCCGATGCACCTCCTATGAGGAGGATTATGGGCTGTCTCTCCCTCTTTGTGAACTCCCAGAAATAGTATCTTTTTGCAATGGTATCGTCGTATTCTTTAAGCCTCCTGTAAACTATTTCTTTCAGTTCATCCGCGGTAATCATGAACTTCTTCTCCCTCACCAGCTGGTTCTTTATGGATAGGGCAAGCCTGTATGCTTCTCCATGATCCATCCCCGCTCTCGTAAGGGAGTTCGTGAGTATGCCCCGTGAATAGGGCATGGTGTAGTCCTCTTTACTTACGAATATATCCTCATTCATGTCCAACCCTGCCACTACAGTTTCTTCTGGGATGGAAAGATATAAAACTTTAAGCATGGTTACCCACATTAACCCGCAAGCATCACCATTCTCGTCATTTAGTAAATAACCCGTTCACTTCTTTTGAGAATGAAATCGAAAGTCGGAAATATTTATTATAGATAAGAGAGAAATTTAGAATCAATTGGTGTTGAAGAATGGAAATGGAAGAAATACTCATGGAAGAGGTAAAGGTTGATGAAGGCAATGCACCAAGGTTCGTTCTCAATGGAGAGGAGATAGACATCTGGAGTGAACCTTTCAGCCACTATCACTCAAAATCACCCGCGGATTACATAAGGGAAAAGATTCTGGAATTTGAGGCCAGGGGAGAGGACCCTTTCCCGGGAATTGTTGGTAAGGCGAGAGAAAAGGAGATGGCCAAGAACGCCCTTATGAGCGGTTCCAGCCTCCTGTTCAAGGGAAAGAAGGGATACGGAAAGACGACATTTTCCAAGGCCATAGCTAAATTGCTCCCTGAAAAGCTTCTCGCAATAAAGGGATGCAGGATCCACGATGATCCCACAGAGCCCGCATGCTTTTCATGCAAGAGGAAGGTTCTTTACGATGACAGAGTTGAGGTTGAATGGGTTCCCAGGATCTGGGTCAGAATTCCGGGAGACCCCATGATGACGACACGTCAGCTCATCGGTGGTATCTCGATACAGAAGATTCGTGAGGGCTATGATCTTGATCATCCTGAAGTCTTCATCCCCGGAAGAGCACTCAGGGCAAACAGGGGTATTGGGTATTATGATGAGCTGGGAGCGATTCCAACCGCTCTTCAGACCCTTCTCCATGAGCTCTTTGAGGAGAAGCAGATAACGACTCCCGAAGGAGACATAATACCATTCAGGTTGAAAACCCTTGAAATCGCATCCACCAATCCCGCCAATTACAGAGGAACAAGTCCGATAAAGGAACCCCTCCTTGACAGAATGGAGCAGATAGAGATAGGCCCTCCTGAAACACTTGAGGAGGAAATAGAGATAGGACTGAGGAACATGCATTATTCGGAAGAGGATGTGAAGATACCGGAGTGGCATCTGAAAATTCTTGCAAGAACCGTCAGGTATGCCCGGAGCAGAAAATGTCACATAGCGACAAAAATAACATCCGAACCATCATGCAGGGCAACTATAAAGCTCTACGACCATCTTGCCTCAGCAACCCTGAGGAAATCGAGAAAGGTGCCCATGCTTGATGATTATGGAGATGATTTTGATGTTGTAAAGCTGGCTCTTGCGGGAAGGATCGAGGTCTCGTACGAGGCTGAATCCGAGAAGGAGAAGATAATTGAAAAGCTTACCGAAGAGGCGATAAACAGGACATGTGCCGAAATTTACGCTCTGATTCCGAGAGAGAATTTTGGCACGTTCATGAAACAGCTTAGATCCATGGGTGAGCGGAAAAATGGTGTAAGGGTTATAGATATTGAGAAATCTGTGAAGAATCTTGAAAATTATCCCGCAGTACTCGAACTTGTCAGCTCTCTCGGGAAAGGAGAGGAGGGGGCGTCCGCTCTTGAAATTCTCATGGAGGCTGTGGGAAGATGCACCGGTATAATTAAGAAGGAATTCAACCATTATGTTATATTCGAGGAGGATTATGAAGCCTGACTGCTCTCTCTGTAACCGGGATAGAACTCTGACTGATCTTCTGGGGGAGGAGAATGTCAAGGAGCTCCTCCATTCCCTGTTCAATCCTTACGGAGGGGAGGAAGAGGAGAGCAAAATAAATCTTGAAGAGCTTGTGGAAACACGTATGGATGGGCCGGGAATGGATGATATTCAGTTTTACATGGAGCTCTACGAAGAAATGCTCAGGTATTTCGATGAACGCTTTGCAGAGATGTGGGTTCAGGAGTTCAGGGGATCGATTGACTTCAACAGAATGGAAAAATACAGACAGGCAAAGAAAGATGCTTGGAAAGAGCTACTCAAAATGATAGAAAAAGGCGAGATCGATCCCGATGATATTTCAATGAGGCAGATGCTCAAAACATTTTATCGCGAAGTTCTTGAAGAGCTCAGAAAGGAGGAATACATAACCACCGTGTCAAAGTCAACCCTGGTCAAACCTCTCTTTACGGAGAAGAGTGAGAAACTTCTTGGAGAGAGGATCCTTGAGGAGACCATGTCCCTTCTCAGAGGACAGGATTTTGGGTTGCATCAGTCCCTCGAACTGGGCTATGGCCATACTCCCGGAAGTGTTTTGAGTGAGTATGATGATGTCCTTCACACCTACGACATGATAGATATCCAGGAAACATGCCTCAGAACAGCCATGAATGATCCTGAGAACATGGAGATCGAGTACGAGAACATATGTGTCAGGATTCCTGAGAGATCTGTCAGCAGGGCAAGCGTCATACTCATAGATTGCTCCGACTCCATGAAGGGTCAGAAGATGATAGGGGCGGTTGAGGCTGCCCTCGGACTAAGAGAACTTCTGACAATGGAATACAAGGATGACAGTCTGTGGATAGTTGCCTTTAATCACACGACTGAAGAGGTAATGCCGGGGGAAATAGCCAATCTGAAGCCATACGGAACAACAGATATCGGTCTGGCGCTCAGCAGGGCGAGAAGAATTCTTTCAAGGGCTGAGGAGGACAGATCCGTATTTCTTATCACGGATGGTGAGCCGACAACCTCATCCCATCCCAGGTTGAATCCCACGGAGAGTGCTCTGAACGAGGCAGGAATGCTGGGCAGAGAGGATATTCAGCTCAACATAATCATGCTTGACAGGCATCCCAGGCTGAGACAGCTGTGCGTTGAGATGGCAAAACGGAACAGATGTGCAACTGTCTCCTTTGTGAACAACCCTCTCAATCTGCGAGAGTTCATAATCCGGAAATACATTCTGGACAGGGCAAAGTAGCTCAGATCTTTATAACCTTTTTTATGCATTCGGGTGGTATCTCTTCAGAGAGGCATATGTCCTCTGTGGCCTGAACAATCCTGACACCTTTTTCAACCGCCCTCTTCACATCCACTTCAAGAATTATGGGTCTTTCGGTTCTGAGCCTTGCCACTTCGGTGCTCTTCTCCAGCGTTGTGGATAGATGGACGTATGTCTGCCTCACGGGTTTAATGCCTATCTCAACAAGCCTGTCCGCCTCCTCCTCGCTTGTTCCATAGTAAAGGGTTTCCTGCTGGCACTCCGGGAAATCGAGATCAACATCCACTGAATGTCCGTATCTGGCCCTTATTCTGTTATCCGAAAGCTCATATCTGCCCTTCACATCCGATCTTATCAATGCCAGAACGTGCCACTTGCTCGCCCATCTGTACTTTCTCCTCACAGCTCTTATGAGCTCGTCGAGCTCTACCCATCCATGTCTGTCCATTTTCAGCCTCAACCTGTCCGGAAAGTGCCTAAGGGCTCCGGATATAAACCTTCCAAGCCTCATCGCCCTGTCCTCGGATATGACGACCTCACCTTCGGCACCGCACTCACATCTCTCCCCTCTGAAGAATCCATGAGTGGGACAGAATCTGATCTCCTCCATATTCAGCTCACCTCCATCTCTCTGGAAATTTCCTCAACAGAGTCGATAAATCTGTTTATCTCCTCTTCGGTGTTGTATATGGCCACAGAAGCCCTGACGGATCCTTCCGGGCCAAGAATCCTGAACAGGGGCATTGCACAGTGATGCCCGCTCCTGACACATATTCTGTATATCTCATCGAGCATTATAGAAACCTCATGGGGGTGAAGGGAAGATATGTTGAATGAAACTATACCCTTCTGATTCCTCCCGTATATCTCAACACCCCTTATGGATTCAAGTCCTTCAAGCATGATTTTCGTAAGCCGTTCTTCCCATCTCTCAATATTCCTCAGGCCAATGCTCCTGATGTATTCAACCGCCCTTCCGAGGCCTATCACTCCCGGGATATTTGGGGTTCCGGCTTCGAATCTGTAGGGTGGATCATCCAGTATGTAATCTTCTACAGAAACTTCCTTTATCCCGCCACCCCCCAGTATTAGAGGTTCAACAGCGTCAGGGTCTTTTATGAATATGGCCCCGGTCCCCTGTGGCCCCAGAAGTCCCTTGTGGCCTGATATGGCCATGAAATCACATCCGATTTTTTTTACATTCACATACATATGCCCGACAGACTGGGCTCCATCAACCAGAAACAGCACATCGTTTCTTTTCGCAATCTTTCCTATTTTTTCCACGGGCTGAACGGTTCCAAGTACATTGGAAACATGTGTGCAGGCAATCAATTTTGTTTTATCTTCTATGAGGGTCTCGATCTCTCCCGGGTTGACGTATCCATATGTGTCGGGTCTGACCGCGGAAACTCTTACCCCCCTCTTTCTCAACCTCATCCAGGGAAGAAAGTTGGAATGATGCTCAAGCTGTGTTACAATGACGTGGTCTCCCTCCTTCAATTCGAGACCCTGAGCGATCAGGTTTATACCCTCTGTGGTATTCTTGACAAAGATTATCTGGTCTTCTCTGGCTCCAATAAACTCAGCGAGCCTCTCCCTTGCATTTTCGAATTTTTCAGTTGCCATTCTTCCGGGAAGATGACTCCCCCTGCCATAGTTACCGCAGTATCTGAAAAAATACTCATTCATCTCCTCAACCACTGGCCTGGGAGTCTGGGTGGTTGCCGCGTTGTCAAGATACGTGTAGAGCTCAAGAGATGGGAAGTCCCTGCGAATCTCATCCACGTCCATATTCACACCTACCTGAAGGTACCTTCTTCAGCCTCTTTCAGATTTGGTTTTGGTGAGTTGTACTCGCACTCACTGCATATCCAGAGCTTCAGTACGGGGAAATACTCAAGGGTGTGATTACCGCAATTGGGACACATCCTGGTGTCTCTCTCCAGTTTCACCACCCGCAGATATACCTGATTATATTTATCTGTGTTGGCCATACCGGAACTTTGTAAAGATTTATCTACAATCAGCTTTATTTCAGGCAACAATGTCTCTTTCGCACATTGTTGATGAGCTCAGAAACTACGAGGGATTGAAGAGGAAGAGGGCAGTTGGAGCTCTGATAAAGGCTCTTGAGTACTATACAGGTGGAAGAGAAGATATACTTGCATCTTTTGGTGAGGATGCAGCTGTAATCAGTCTGAACAGTGAAGAAGTGCTTTTACTCGCTGCCGATGGAATATGGAGCAGATTGATGAAGGATCCTGAATGGGCGGGATACTGTGCAGTGCTGGTTAATATACATGATATCGCTGCCATGGGAGGAGAACCCATTGCAATGGTGGACGTTCTGTCCATCTCATCAAGGACGAAATGCTATGAGATAACAACAGGAATAAGGAAGGGTATAGAGAAGTTCGGAATACCTATCGTAGGAGGACATCTTCATCCAGATGCCCTTTCAGATTCAATTGATATCATGATCATCGGAAAGGCGAGGAGGGATTCGGTCATATACAGTTCCACCGCGAGACCGGGAGATCTGATAGTTGTGGGGCTGGACCTCGATGGAAGAATACATCCCGAATTTCCGTACAACTGGGACTCAACAACCATGAAAGACAGAGAAATTCTTGTTTCCCAGATTTCTGCAATGAGAGAGCTTGGAGAGAAGGGCCTTGTTACCGCAGGAAAGGATGTCAGCAATCCGGGAATTATCGGGACAGTGGGAATGCTCCTTGAAGTGAGTGGAACTGGGGGGATTGTGGACCTTTCCAGTGTACCCATGCCCGAGGATATGGAACTCACCCACTGGCTGAAGGTGTATCCCGGAATGGGGTTTGTGGTGACCTGCAGGAAGGAGATGGCCGGGGATGTGAAGAATGTTTTCAGGGCGAGAGGGATAACTGCAGAAGTTGTCGGTGAAGTGACCTCCGACAGAAGGTATTTTCTTAAGATGGGTGATGAGAAAAAGCTTTTTTATGATTTCAACAGAGAAAGTATCTTTGGTCTTGAGGGGATTGATGGAGGATGATATATCCCTCTCACTGCAAGTATGTGGGGATCGGAAAGCTTGATAATGATCTGAATGTGGAGGAAATCTATTTTTTAACTGAATACATGATCCTTACCAGGAATCCATACGACATACGGGAGAATGACCCAGCAATGATTCTGAGGGTGGATGTGGAGAGGGATGAAGGAATGATGGGGAGGGCAAGATCTGTGGAAGTTCTGGCAGATGTGGATGAAACCCTCGTTGTGGAAAATTCTGATATTGATGTGATGAATCCAAATGATCTCGTTCCATTCGCATGGAAGGTGTCGGGAGAAGGGGAGAAGAAGGGTGTTGTTGTTAGAGGAGCGGGAGATCATGTAAATTTTGCTGTTTTCGATACACCACCGGACATCAGAACCATAAGAGTTGTGGATACCTTTCCTGATGGAAGGCTCTCCCTGATGGTCAGAAATGCCCTCAAACTCGGTCTGATAGATTCAGATGAAATAATCCAGGTGGAGGAGGATGTTCTTAATCTTCTTGAGGTGGCAGAAGAGGTTGATGAGAAGGTAGAGGCGATAGTTTTTCCCTGCAGAATGGATGTTCCTGAGGAGATAAATGGGAGAAAAACCTGGTTTGCTGACCGTGATATCCCCTTCAGTTCCATTGTACTGATAGGATGTGATATTTCAAGGAGAATTGTCGAGGAGAGATTTTCAGGGAAGGTGATTTTCAGAAATATGTGCCCGCTGAAGAGAGCGAAAGGAACATTCATAGCGAGATGCTGTAAATCGGGAAACACTGGCAGAAGGGGAAATGGCTATGTTGTTCACTGGGGTGCCGGTATGAGGGATGTTATGGATGCCCTAAATGATCTGCTCGGTTCATTGGAGTAAAAGTCACATGGGACCCTTTCCACTTATTTCAAGGGTATTCTCTTTCACCTCAACAGTACTTCCCAGAAATTTCTCTACCGTATAGATCCCCGTTCTGCAGTGGGATGTTATTTCAGAGGTTGTGTACCGTGTTTTACCTTTGGCGATGGCACCGAAGATTATCATCTGATCTCCGAGCCATCTGTCGAAAAGGGCCTCTGATTCCATCTCCTGAAGGAGCTCATCTGCTGCCTCCTTTCCCACCACCTCTGCTCTTTTCCCTTTCTTTCCAAGAGCGCTTCCTCCTTTCCATCCACACCAGAGAGTTATTCCACTCCCTGTGGACACACCTCTTTCCCTTTTCACATCTATGTCAGCGTGATACCCACGTCCTTCCAGAATTCTTTTCACGGTCTCTGCCTGTCTTTCAGCAACATGCCGTGGAAGGTTCGAGCAATGGGAGATCCCTCGGATCTCTTCATCAATCCCTTCAAATTTGACCCCCCTTAGTTGAGATGGCTGCGTTCTGACAACAACCTTACCTCCACCTTCTGGATAATAGCCCCTTCTGACGATTTCCATCCTGACATTTCCTCCCATCTCTCTCAATGCCCTAAGAGTGATATTTTTGAAATAGTCTGCTGTTGGACTCCAGCTTACATCCGTTCCCCCGGTTATTACAAATTCACAGTCAGAGTCTGAATGGAGTGCAGGGGGAATAATGGCCTGAAGTATGAGGGTCACACTTCCGGCAGTCCGCGTGTCAACGACATATCTCCCACCCTTTATTTCACCGGGCTCAAAGTACAGCTCTGTGGAGTTTATTCTGTTTCCCCGAACTTTTGCGGAGGTCATTTCTGCGAGAGCATTGACAGCATTCAGGTGCTGTGGCCTGAGCCCCGGATTTGGTCTGTTTTTCCTTATGTTCTTAATCAGAAAGGGCTCTCCTGTTATGGCAGAGAGGGCCAGAGATATTCTCAGGATCTGTCCTCCACCCTCTCCATAATCTCCGTCTATCGTGATCATCGGCAGAAGTAATCGGGAAGTATTTAAATAGATTATCTCAGACTCATGGGTATGAGGGGCTTTCTCGTGATCAGCAACAGTGCAAGAACATCTTCCGATTTTTCTCTCAATGATCTCCCTGGAGCCGGTAGAATGGATGTCATGTGCAGATGTGTGAACTCCGTTTTTCTCACATCCCATGGTATGAGAAAAGATGCGACAGCATATCTACTCCTCCTTGGCCCTCCTGATCCCCCAAAACTCATAAGAATGGAGGGCTCTGAACTGAAATATCTTGGACCCGACGAACGTAATATAGGGGGTCTGATAAGAAAGGCTCTCGGAGTGAAGGTCGAAAGAGGAGAAAGGATGACATCTCCCGGCATATATGTATCAAAAATACATCTCGAGGAGCTTTTTGAAATGCTGTCGGATGAGTGGGACATTTACTATCTCAGAGAGGATGGGGAGGATATAAGAAATGTGGGGCTGGAGGATGGCTCTCTTTTTGTACTTGGAGACCAGAATGGTCTTACTGAAGATCAGGAGAGAATTGTTGAGAAATTTGCAAAAGCCACAGTATCCGTGTCTCCACTGTCTCTGCATTCAGACCACTGCATAATAATCGCTCACGCAGAATTGGACAGGAGGTCTCATGATGAGGGATCATCTGCTTGAAAAGGCCAGGGTTCTTGTCAAAGAGGGGGTATGTGATCACTGCCTTGGAAGGCAGTTTGCTGGACGTGAGAGTGGAGATTTTGAAGAGATTGGTAGAAAAATCAGGAGTTGGGCCGGAGGCGATGATGGAAATCTGTGCATACTGTGCGGGGGAATTTTTGACAGACTTGATGAACTTTCGCGGAAAGGAATCGACGCATTGAAGGAGTATGAGTTTGAGACATTCATGGTTGGATCAAGGATGGATAGAATTCTGGAGGCCGTGGAAGAATGCCTTCATGAGTTTCTTGAAATTGGCACTGGGGTTCTCTTCAAGGTTCATTTCAACAGGGAGATTGAGAAAAGAATATCTGCTTTTTACGGGAAGAGAGTGTCAAGGAACCCGGATATTACGCTGATATACAATCTTTCAGATTTTACCGTTGATTTACAGATAAAACCCCTCTATATATACGGGAGATACAGGAAACTTGTAAGGGGTATCCCCCAGACGAGATGGCACTGCAGGGAATGCAGGGGAAGGGGATGCGAGAAATGCAATTTTACGGGAAAGATGTACGAGGTTTCCGTTGAAGAACTTATTTCAGAACCTTTTCTTGAGTTGACTGGCGGGAAAGGGGCAAAACTTCATGGTGCCGGAAGGGAGGATATTGATGCAAGAATGCTTGGGGATGGAAGACCTTTCGTTCTTGAAATTGAGAATCCCAGAAGGAGGAGGGTGGATCTTGATCTTGCAGAGGATATTATCAGAGAGAGATCCGGAGGAAAGGTTGAGGTTCTTGGTCTGAGATATGCACAGGGTAATGAGGTCAGAAAGCTCAAGTCATCCAGATACAGGAAAAAATATCGTGTCCTTGTTGAGTTTGAGAAGGAGGTTAATATGGAATCCCTGAAAAATGCGTTGGAAGGCCTGAAAGAAAGGACCATTGAGCAGAAAACACCAACGAGAGTTCTGCACAGGAGGGCAGATCGAATGAGGAAGAGAAAAGTTTATCAAATAGATGTTTTATCTATGACCGGGTTGAAGGCCGAACTTGTGATCGAGGCGGACAGCGGTCTCTACATTAAAGAGCTCATAAGTGGCGATGAGGGAAGAACAAAACCGAGCCTCACGGAATTGATGGGCGTGGCCTGCAGGGTTGAGGAACTTGATGTGGTTGAGGTTGAAGGTGGTCTGTAAATGGCAAAAAAATCTCATGGACTCAGGATAAAGTCGAGATATAAGCTGAGAAAGAAGGTTAGAGACAGGGGAATAAAGATAAGAAGGGCACTTCAGAGGTTTGAGGTAGGTCAGAGAGTGCATGTTGTTATAGACCCTTCAGTCCAGAAGGGGATGCCCCATCCCAGATTTCACGGAAAAACGGGAATGGTGGTCGGAGAACGGGGTAAAAGCTACGTTGTGGAGATAACAGATGGAGGTAAGAAGAAAACCCTCATAGTAAGACCTGAGCATCTAAGGCTCCAAGAGGTGTGACATGACATTTAAAGAGGTTATTGAGGAAGAACCCCTTGCTGTTCCTCAGGCAAAGGAAATAGTTGAAAGGGCAACTGAAGAAAGGAAGAAGTTAAAGAAAGACCTGAGTTTTGAAACGAGAAGAGCCCTTGAGCATCTATCCCTGTTTTCCAAGTTATCTCCCGAAAAGGCTGAAAAACTGCTTGAGGAACTTCTGGATCTCGGGATAAAGAAAAAGGAGATAGCGATTAAGATAGTTGATCTGGTTCCAAGAACCGCTGATGAGCTCAGGGCGATATATGCAAAAGAGAGGTTCACTCTTTCTCAGGAAGAAATAGAAAAAATTCTTGAGACCGTTGAAAAGCATATTATTTAGGAAAAATATATATCCTTGAAAAACTCTTTTTATTCTGCTGGTATTAAGAGGGATAGCTGTGAAGAGGGGGAAACCGGAGAGAAAAGAAGAATACGTTTATGTTCTCGATTACCTTCCATATGGCTATATGGAGGATGAGAGGCCCATCTATCAGAGAAAGCCTCTCGTTCAGACGGTCGGTGAAACCTACTTCACCCTTCTTGAGCTCACGGTGAAGGAGGGGAAGAGCCCCTCTGTACAGGACAGGCTCTACATAGGGAGCGGGGAAAGGGATGTTGTTGAGAGGGTCAACAGGAGATTGAGATATGATGAGCTTACCTCGGGCTCTCAGCTGGAGCTCCCACATGTCATCGGGCACATCGTTCAGCAGAACGAGAAGAAATTTGTGGATTTTTTCAACAGAGCAGAGCCCATAACCACACGGCTTCATGCTCTCGAACTTCTGCCCGGAGTGGGAAAGAAGCTAATGTGGGCCATTCTCGAGGAGAGGAAGAAGGGTGAATTTGAGAGCTTTCAGGATCTCTCAAGCAGGGTTAAGGGTCTGCACAATCCCCTTCAGCTGATTGTTAAGAGAATAATTCATGAACTTCAGGATCCAAGGACGAAGTACAGAATTTTCACGTAATATGAGTATAGTTCAGGAATTGAGGCGCTACGGGGTAAGGCCATCCAAAAAAAGGTCACAGCATTTTTTGAAAAACAGGAAATTACTGGAAAGGATGGCGGATTATGCTGATGTACGCTCAGAAGACACAGTCCTTGAAATTGGATGCGGGATTGGAAATCTGACAGAAATTCTGCTCGAGAGGGCTGGAAGGGTCGTGGGTATTGAGATTGACGAGAGATTTGTTCGTATCCTCAGAGATAAGATAAAAGATGAAAGATTTCATCTAATAACTGGTGATTTCCTGAGAGTTGAAGTGCCCGGGTTCGACAGATGCGTTTCCAACATCCCCTACTCCATATCATCACCTGTCATCTTCAGACTGGTGGAGCTGGAGCCGGAGGTTTCTGTTCTGACACTCCAGAGAGAATTTGCTGAGAGATTGACCGCTGATCACGGTAGCAGGATTTACGGCAGAATTTCTGCAGTTTTAAAAACCTTCGCGAATGTAGAAATACTTGAGAGGGTGTCCAGGAGAGAGTTCTATCCCGTTCCTGATGTTGACTCGGCAATCGTGAGAATAATTCCTGAGCCATCTGTGTTTCCGGAGCACAGGGATTTCTTTATCGAGTTTACAGGTATTGTTTTCTCTCAGAGAAGGAAGAAAATAAAAAATCTTGTCAGAAAGGAGCTCGGGAAAAGGGCGGGAAAGAGGGAAATGAGGCAGATTCTAAAGATCCTTGGAAATTATGGGGATTTGAGGGCCGAGCACATCCCTCCTGAAAAACTTGCGGAGCTATCGGATAGAATTCATGGTGTGCTTTATGGATGAGGTCTACCCACCCGGTGAGGACACCTTTCTTCTGATGGAATCCGCCCTTGAGGAAGTTAAAGAGGACGATGAGGTTCTTGAAGTTGGATCAGGAACTGGAGTTATAGCAGAAAAATTGAAGGCCATCGCCCTCTCGGTTATTGCCACGGATATATCCCCTCATGCGGTCAGAATGACTGCTGGAAGGGGGATTGATGTTGTGAGAACGGATCTTGCAAGGGGTATAAAAAAGAAATTCTCTCTCATCCTCTTCAATCCTCCATACCTTCCTCTTGATGAAGGGGAGAGAAGGGGTGACTGGATTGAAAGGGCTATTGATGGGGGTGAGAATGGAAGGGAGATAATTCTGAGATTTTTAAGGGAAATAAAGGATAATCTGGCAGA
>WAJW01000082.1 GCA_015523685.1 Archaeoglobaceae archaeon | reverse complement strand
TTTCATGATACCTCCATACAGATTATTACCGGAGTTCTTCTCAATACCCATCACATTTTCCCGTTTTTATGCATTAAAACGGGTATTTCAGTTCAAGTCATGTGGTGGCCTTTTTCCTCATGCCAGCTGGAAAACCACAAATACAGTTGTTTGCAATCTGTGAAAATCTCCATCAAGAAATTCTGTTATCAGCATGGAAGTCAATTCAGATTCATCAACCCTTTAAATTCCTGTACACTTTTCTTAAAATACAGCTTCTACCTTCCCGTTTCTGGTCTCTTTGCTTAATTCCTCCGGCGAGGGACACCCGATTATTTTCTCGGTTTTTCGGGAATGTATGGTTGGCTTACCATAATTCTATGATGGAGATATTCCATCAGCGACCATTTTATATGGAGCCAGAAAAAAGTTTATATTCACCATGTCAAAATTTCCCCAGGCGATGATGACACTGCCCCTCTGAAAGATGATGAGGATTTTGAGTGCTGAGCTGTTTAACTTCAAATTTTTTTGAAGTTTTGATAAAATATATATATTTTACATCCATATTACACTTCGATGAAAAAATCAGGGTTAAAGTGGTTTACCACAGGTATAATCATGGCCCTGATTTTAATTTCTGCACTCATTATCATATTTGGAGAGGATGTTTTTTACACACCATCAGAAAAACCGGGGGGCTTCGTGATAAGGGATATTGACCTGAAGCCTGTTAAAGTGACCACATCTACTGCTGTATTTTCTGTAGGTGTGTATCTTGATCATTACGGGGGGAATTCATCAAATTCATCCCTCATAATAAAGGTTCTTGATACCGATACGGGACTCCTGATGCAGGAAGTCCCAATGCCAATTCCGGAGGTTGAAGGAGAAAAAACAATTGAGGTCAGGAACAATATTTCTGTTAAGAGGGAGGGCGGGTATGAGATAAAAGTACTCGTTTTTGACAGGGACAGAATTGTGGAAAGTGGGAGTGTGGTTATAAACGGTCTCGAGGCTCTCACTCCTGAGAAAAGAGAGGTTGGCGTTAAGATCAGGGATGCTGATTTCGGCATAAGGGATGTTTCGGGTGGAAAGGTAAGTGTGGAAGTCGGCGTATATGTTGAAAATATCATGGATTCCGCATCTCCTGCATTGAGAATGATGGTAAAGGCGGTTCAGGCGGAGTCGAACATTGTGGCAGATAGCACATGGATTGATGTGGGCCCAATAAATCCCGAATCTCTTGTGATAAAAAAAGCCACCGTATCTGTTCCGGAATCGTATAATTATATGATCGAGGTCACCCTGTGGAACGGTGATGTGGTGGTTGATAAATTCAGCAAAGTTCTTGCCCTCGCTCCATCAGAAGTGATCCCGGAGGAATCAAAGGTCAAGCCCATTAATCTTGAGGTTACAAAGTTCATAAAGCCAACACCTGCTACAGCTCCCGCTCGGGAAGCTCAGAAAACATACCCAACAGGTATCGGCGGGTTTGGAAGCGCTCCCGGAGTTTCACCGAAAACTCCCGGATTTACTGCAATATCCGTTGCCGGAGTTATACTGCTAATGATGTTAATCAGGAGGCGTTACAATGGATGAAAAAAAGGATGACGGAAAACTCGAGCATATTTTCAGAAAAGGATTGCTCCTGATAGGAATAATTCTGATACTTATAGCGGTTATTCAGCTTTTCTTTGCGGTTAACAGGCTTATATCCATATGGTTCACCTACAGGTATCAGCCGATTTTTCAGGCTTTATATAGCATTGGAGTAATCGTGCTCGTTATTTATTTCCTGAAAAGTTATACATCGGGAGATCATGGGGGGATCAGGTAGGAGAGGATATTGAACAGGATATCCCCGATTACAATGGCGGTATAAAATCCCGCGGTTATGGGTATGAGAAAGGGGATCCCCGGAGTGACCCATATCCTGTCGATTCCCATTCTTTTCAGCTCCCTTATCATCCCGGGTTCAGGTTTAACCCCTCTCAGGCTCTTTTTCAGTTTTCCGTCGTCAGGATACTCCATCAGTTTTGCGTGGAATGGAATTTTTTCCGGTGCGACCTGATACCCGACGAATGATCTGGGGATGGATTTCAGGCCACTTCTGGCAGATCTCGATATATTGTATATGAAAAAGGCAACGGGAAGCACACCTGTAAGGATAACCGAATTTGAGAACACTGTGAATGTGAAGATTCCGGATTTTTCATTCAGAATTGGAAACCCGTTTATTGCTGGGTAGAGTGGAAAGAAAATTGCAAGAGCCATGAGTGCCTTGGCGTCAGCCCCACCATACGCCCCAATTCTGTAGAGCAGGTATGAGAATATGAAAATGAAAATGAACTGAATTAGAAAGAATTTCACAAAGGAAAGCCCGAATTTAAAGAGATACTCCACATCAAGAAGAGCTCCGAGAACTGCCATAGAAAGCCAGACTCTGTTGGGAACCCTCCTCTCTTTCAGATCTGTATAGCATGAGTACAGCAGAAATGGAGAACATAATAAAACCCTGAAAATGTCGAAATTCATGAATACAACCCTATGAGATCGTTAAGAATTGCGCTTGCTGTTTCTATGCTTCCAGCTCCCCTTCCACTCACAAAAACCTCTCCAGCCAGATCCGTTTTGACCAGTGCAGCGTTCAGCGTTCCGTATATGGCAAGGGGGTGGCTTTTGCTTACGAGCCTGGGATATACTCTGAGTTTCCCTGTATTTTTCCTCACCTCACCGATGAGGCGTATTGTGTATCCGTTCCTCGTGGCCAGTTCCATGGCCTCGGGAGTTATCTCCGAAATGCCCCTGATCTCCACGTCCTTCATACCCACCTTCATATCCATAATGGCGTTTGCAAGAATCACAAGTTTTCCCGCGGTATCTATTCCTTCGATATCATATGAAGGATCCTTCTCAGCAATTCCTAATTCCTGTGCTTCAAGAAGGACGTGACTGAAGGGAAACAGCTCTTTTTCCATTCTCGAGAGGATGTAATTGCATGTCCCGTTGAATATACCCTCTATGCTGTATACTTCATTCCCTGCCAGTGTTTTTTCAATCAGGCTGATGAGGGGCATTGCTCCACCGACGGTTGCCTCATATTTGAGGCTCAACCCTCTTTTTTTCGCAAAGCCACACAGTCCATGAAAATCGACTATTAGAGGGCCCTTATTGGATGTTATGACATTTGCCCCTCTTTCAAGCATTTTTTTAATGTGGGTTAAACCCGGCTCTCCCGTCTCCGCATTTGTGGGTGTGGTCTCGATGCCCACATCAAAATCAACCTTCTCAATCAGATCAAGGGAGGAAATGCTGTTGTCGAATCCTCCAGTAGCCTTTTTCCTCAGGACATCTTCTGGATCAAGGCCATTCTCATCATAGAGTCCCCCTTTCGAGTCCGTCACGCCAACAATAACCGGATCAATTCCTGCGGACCTCAACCACTCCATTTTTCTGGATATCACTTTTAGAAACCCTCTTCCAACCGAACCGCATCCTATCAGAAGAATTCTGACCATGTTATTCCCCTACAGGATCAATAACAAGTATGCCCTTTTTATCTCCGATCTTCTTCAATTCATCAATGGCCTTTTCAATCTCATCCTTTCCTATTGCTGATATTGTAATGAGGGCTGCAGACGGATAGTTAACTTCCGGCATCGAGAGCTGTAGATCGATGACCTCGGCATATCCGAGGGAGTCTATTCTGTCGATCGTGTCACTGAGGTCTGTGTGAACTATATGGCCTATCAAAAGTACTGTGATTTTTTCCAGCATTCTCTGCTCTCCAAATCTGACGATTGTAACATTCCGGTTTTTCAGTTCTTCTATAACATCATTGAGTCTGGTCTCATCGATTTCGAAAGTTACCCTGACCGGAACTCTCTTTGTGGGTGTGAATCTGTCTCTTGAGTGTATGATGCTTATTATATTCCCCCCATTCTTTGCAATTGGCTCAAGCACGCTGATCAGCTGACCGGGTATATCCAGCATTTCAAATTCAAGGGTAACCCTCATTTGTCCTCCCCGTATATGGGAACTCCCTCAATTTCTGTCCTTTTTCTGAACTCATCCATCAGCTTTCTTGTAACCTGACCAACAGTTCCATCTCCCACTTTTCTACCGTCTATGGATGTTATTGGAGCTATTTCCGCTGCGGTACCGGTAACAAACATCTCATCCGCTGTATAAAGATCAAAGAGGCCCAGATTCGCTTCTCTAAGTGGAATTTCAAGCTCATTGATGATCTCAATTGCGACCTGTCTCGTTATCCCCTTCAGATTGTTTATGGTTGGAGGTGTTGTTATGATCCCATCCTTGACTATAAAGATGTTGTCTCCAGAACCCTCGGAGACGTATCCATTTGCATCGAGGATGATGGCCTCATCACCACCTTTCACGTTCGCTTCAATCTTCGCGAGAATGTTGTTCAGATAATTGAGAGATTTTATGTTGGGGGGTAGAGCATCGTAGGAGTTTCTCCTTATGCATACAGTTACCACATTCAATCCCTTTTCGTAGAGATCCCCATACATGGCTCCCCATTCCTGTGTGATCACTATGATGGATGGATTGAGGCATTTCCGCGGATCGAGGCCCAGATCACCAACTCCTCTCGTCACAATCGGTCTTATGTACGCATTCCTCAGTTTATTTTTTCTGAGGCATTCAAGGATTATCTCTCTCATCTCATCTTTCGTAACAGGGATCTTCAGATCAATTGCCCTGGCCGAATCGTAAAGCCTGTCAATATGC
>WAJW01000081.1 GCA_015523685.1 Archaeoglobaceae archaeon | reverse complement strand
TCCTGCCAGGTTGGTTCAGAAAAATTCTTCAATGCTCATCCCCTTTTTCAGGAGATAACCGGCAAGAAGGCCAACGTTTCCGGATATCATGATGTCTCCGGAAGGGAAAACCTTTCTCCCTTCCAGACCTGCGGAAAGGAACATATCTGCATTTGGACCGCAAACAACAATTTCCCGTGGTTCAGTGACATCAAATATCACACATCCATGACCCCCATCTTCGAATATCTCCTCCCACGTTGTTTTTCCTGAAATGAATCTCAAAATAATGTCTTTCAGATTCCTTTTTTTCAGAATCGACGTGTGATGTTCAAGAAGAGAATGAATTCTGAAATCATCATCTATTATGCCGAAAACGGTATGACTGTTGCCAAAATTAATTACAAGGGCGGGAAATCTTTTTATTTCGGTCGATGCACCCAGCATGGCTGAAAAAACCGTATCCATAACATGGACATCGCCATCAAGGTATTCATAGATGGCTGACATTCGGTTAAAGCTGGATGGCAAAGTCCTTTCTGTAAACAGTAAAGATGCCAGGGAGCTGTCTCCTTTCAGAATTTCAACAAACTTTTCAAACCTGAACTCTCTGTTGCTCCTGTCAGGGCTGAATCCGTGATCCTGAACAGCAATCAACATTGTATCTGGCTTCTCCTCCCCCGCAAGAGCCAGAAGGCCTGAAATGAGCTTTTCATCAATGTCTTTCAGGATTATCTCCCTGCATTCTATGTCAGGCTTGCCTATTGCTACCCCCCAGCTTTTCACATCCTCGATTCTGTCCGAAAATGTCAATGCGGGTTCTTTTTCTGCATACGCCTTTAAACCCGCGGAAAGGTGTTTTTTGAGTGCAAACGTTACCGCGCCACCACCCATAACATGGCCTTTCAGATAAATCGCCTCTCTGTTTAAAGTTGCCTCCTGAATCTCCCTTGCCTTCATGCGGGTTGGAGAGGGTATGATGAACTTTGTGGAATTCTCCGGATTAATGTTTTCCTTAAAAAGAACTATATCCTGAGTTCCCGCACCCACATCTATTGTGAGAATCATATGATCTCTGTTACCAGTAAATCGAGTTTATTTCCCGTACCCTTACCATCCAGATAGTCCCGTATCAGATCAAGGGTCATGAAGTCAACAATCCTGAGCAGTTTATCCCTGACCTCACCATCGGGAAAAATGGTCAGGTGGTTCTTTGCCCTCTGAACGTGATGCATTATTCTCTTGAGAACTTTTTTTATTCCCTGCTCCACCCCGTAGTACCTTGAATATATTATGGGCAATGTTATTGACTCAAATTCGGAACTCTTGTCTCCATAGGCCTTCATGAACTCAAGCATATCATCAACCAGCTGGTAGGCCATTCCGAGGTCTCTTCCGAACTGATGCATTTTCTCCATCCATTCCTCAATTGAAGAGACGATTCTACAGCCCGCCCAGGAGCAAACTGAGAAAAGCGATGCGGTTTTTTTCCATATACATCTGTAGTAATCTTCCTCTGAAAATTCCGGATCATCCCTGCTTCTTATATCCAGTATCTCTCCTTCTGCCATGAGCATTCCAGCTCTGGAAAATCTCTTTATAACCTCTTCATCATACTCTGAAACAAGCTCAACGGATTTTGAAATGAGATAGTCCCCCACGAGCATGGCGAGAGATTCGTCATACTTAACGTGAAGACATTCTGAGTTTCTTCTGAATCTACCTCTGTCTATTATATCATCATGGATCAGTGAGGCGGTATGAATAAGCTCAACAGCGAGGGCAGCGTTGATAACATCCTCATCAGAGCCACCGCAAAGCTTGGCAGAGAGCATCAGGATAATAGGTCTGGTTCGTTTTCCTCCGGATTTAATGGCATATCGAATGGCTTTTTTCACTCCACGCTCTGCATCCATCTCATCCAGAAATTTTTCCAGAGCCCTGTTGATTTTTCTGTATTCCTCCCAGTCCTCAACCATTCATTCGCACCTTTTAGCTTATTCGTTGAGAATACACAATATAAATTTATTTCCTTTCAGTGACAGTGGGCAGATCAATATCCTGAAAATTTCCTGAACTCTCCACTGGCATCCCGCTTCTCAAATCTCCAATTCCCTGTGGGCCGGGAGGCACAATTATTGCGACCACAGTGCTGAAATTGAATTCCAGTGGAACGTTCTCTCCGATCGGCTCTCCTGTGAAGGGATCATGCACAACCTCAAATTTCCTGATACAGGATAACCTGGAGATTCCATTGTCGAGGTATATGGTGCTGTTTTCATCGGTTATACGGGAGTACAGGTATCCTCCCCTTGCAGACACAATCCATATGTTTAGGGTGGTGAGCCATGGTTCAGATGGAAGAATTCTCAAACCTCCGTTTTCCAGTGTCGGGTCGTTCAGGGTGCATATGTTCAGAAGGGAGAGAGGATATACCTCTCTGCTGGTATTGTTAATTCTGACGACCCTCGCCTCACCTGATATCAGATACGAAGGGTTTTGCTCTATGGTGAGCAATACACTGTCTGTAAAGATCTCCTCTCCATGCCTGAGCCTCTTCAGTTTATGAATTCCTGTAAGTTTCAGTTTTATTTTATTTGAAAGATATTTTCTGCCTTCTTTCCACAGGCCTCTTACCTCTTTCAGTGGTATTCCTGATGATTTATTTTCAAGTTCTTCGTTTATCCTCGTCTCTCCCTCACCAAAATATTCTGTGAATGCATCCCGAATCCGGTTCACGTACCATTTTTTAACAACAGCTCTTGCTTTGTCTCCCGCAGAGAGATATTTGCCATCCTTCATGTAGGAATTGATTGAGATCCATTCATCAGCTTTTTCACTGTAAATTTTATCGAACTCTCTTCTCATCTCCTTTATGGCATCAGCTGGATCTGGATACTCTGACGGATCAAACCTTCCTATTATGGATGCATCCCTCTCCATTCGATTCCTGAGCTTTCCGATCTCTTCTCTTATCTCTGTCTCCAGTCCCGTCATCTTCTGACATTTCACTCTTCCATGGATGGAGTCCACATAGTCAAGCAGTCTTTCAAAATTGGGCTCATAAAGCTGGTATCTGATTGCATCCAAACATCTATCCTTCTCTCCTGTGGAATGGAGAACCATATATGCCGATGATATCGCAATCAACAGCAATGCGAGTGTGACCATCATTCTCAGGGGGAATGAAAGGGGCATTTCAGAAACGGGTCTGCTGAGAAGTATTTAAATTTTGGTAAATTCTGATATGGGTAATGTAACTTTTAGGGCTGA
>WAJW01000080.1 GCA_015523685.1 Archaeoglobaceae archaeon | reverse complement strand
TTCACAGCCCTCTCGATCTCATCAACCACATGCTCTGTTCCACCCCTGATCATGATCGTAACGGCCTTTGGATCCTTACATCCCGTAACGAAGGTCATCTCCTCGTCGCCGATTTTCTTTTCCTCAACAACCTGTGCCTCACCAAGATCTTCCTTTGCAATCTGATCTATATTTGTTACAATTCTCGCACCACATGCCCTCGCCAGCTTTTCCATATCGCTCTTCTTGACCCTTCTCACCGCATATACTCCAGCTTTTGCGAGATAATGCTGGGCAAGATCGTCAATACCTTTCTGGCAGAAGACAACATTTGCTCCGGAAGCGACTATTTTGTCAACCAGATCCTTAAGCATGGCCTCTTCCTGCTTCAGAAACTCGGTGAGCTGGGTTGGATCTGTGATCTGTATCTTTGCATCGGTTTCCGTCTCCTTTATTTCAATTGCAGCATTTATGAGTGCTATCTTTGCATTTTCGACCTTCTTTGGCATTCCGGGATGCACTCTTTCTTTATCAATAACAATTCCCTTGATGAGTTCTGTATCGTCAATACTGCCTCCTTCCTTCTTTTCAACCTTTACATAATCGAGATCCGCTTCAAGCTCTCCGTTTACCTCTTCAGCTATTGATTGAACCGCTTCAACCGTAAGTTTTGCCAGTTTTTCCTTTGCAACTTCAGCACCTTTCCCTGTCATTGCGGTCATTGCAACCTTCTGAAGAATTTCCACATCGTTTTCTCCGGTTTCTATGGCTATGGAATCGAGTATTTCTTTTGCCTTCGATGCTGCCATCCTGTATCCCGAGGCGATTACAGTTGGATGTACATCCTGCTCAATGAGCTCTTCTGCTCTCTTCAAAAGCTCTCCTGCAATCACAACTGCAGTTGTTGTTCCATCTCCCACCTCATTGTCCTGGGTTTTCGCCACCTCGACAATCATCTTCGCTCCGGGATGCTCGATGTCCATTTCTTTGAGGATCGTCACACCATCATTAGTGATGACAACATCCCCAAGGCTGTCCACCAGCATCTTGTCCATTCCCCTCGGACCGAGTGTCGTTCTGACGGCCTCTGCCACAACCTTGGCAGCTGTTATGTTCACGGACTGGGCTTCTCTGCCCCTCCTTCTTTCCGTACCCTCTTTCAGTATAAGTATGGGTTGTCCTTGCATCAATTAAAATCCCTCCTTTTATTTGCTCCTGAGGCTTGATTGTCGTTCTATATAAAACTTGCCCTCTTCAGATTTTCAATTCAAAATCTGCTCAATTTATTCCGATAAATCATGATGCAAACCACGTCAATGTCCCGGATGGGTATTCAGAGATGGTTGCATGCAAAGATAATAAATACCTTCAGCTGGATAAATGGAATTGTGGAAGAGAGAATTGTTTCAAGACTCATAGAGACCATGAACAGCCATCTGCCAAAAAGAAGAATGAGCCTTAAGGAGCTACTCGAGATGGAATCACCGCACATTGAGTGCAGGGATGGTTCTCTGCATTATTTTGAGGAGAGGGAGCTTGAATTTATTTCCAGAATTATACCTGCAGAAGAGCATGAGAGATTGTTTCTTCCCGTTATTCTGGAGATGACGACTTACATGGGCTCTACGGTTGTTTTTGTTAGAGACAGACTTCACCAGTATGTTATCAGGACACTGCTGGATATCCCGGAAAAGGAGGGCGATCTGATCATATACCTTCCGGAAGTGAGAGAGGTGAGAAGAAAACTTCCCACCACAACCCAGTACATGTTCAGGATTTCATCCCGTTAATACCTGCATTTCACTGTTTTTTGAAAAATAACCAGTCATTTTCACCCGCCCTTTCAAACCTCAGAAGAACGTACTCTCCCCTGAGCTTCTCTCCATCAAATCTCACTTTGATCTCCCTGTCAGTTTTTTTCAACACCTCATAGTTTCCCCTGTCCCATATCCTCACCCTCCCGGCACCGTAGTGACCCTCAGGTATATCTCCTTCAAAATCCATGTAATCAAGGGGGTGATCCTCAACCTGTATCGCAAGTCTTTTCACGCCTTTTTCGAGGGGAGGTTCCTTGGGCACAGCCCAGCTTTTGAGAACGTTATCCATCTCCAGCCTGAGATCGTAATGCAGTCTCCTTGCGTGATGCTCATGTACAACAAATCCGGGCATGTTCGGAAATTTAAGAGGATAAATAAAATACTGTTTGCCAAAAATCAGAAGAACTGGAAGGCAAGTGCACCTGAAATCATTCCTGTTATAAGGACGAGCACATCACCTGTGGCAACCCTGAAAATGAAATCCTTCTGCCTGGACACAAATATGATTGGAAGTTTTACCAGAA
>WAJW01000079.1 GCA_015523685.1 Archaeoglobaceae archaeon | reverse complement strand
TAATAAGAGATGTGACCGGGCTCATGGGTCTGAGAGGTAATCATTTCAGAATTACCGTGGGGCTTCCTGAGGAAAACGAACATCTGATCAACCAGTTGAGGGAAATATTCTCTGAATCATGAAAAATGTGTCTGAAATTTTTCGGGGCCAATATTTCCACTGCCATAATCAGGCCTCCCATTTCTTCTGCCATTCAAGTAAATCAGTACATCATGGCAGAAATAAAGGTACAAATTTTTATATCTGGTTCTCCAGAGTCTAACTTCATGCGAAGCGATGAAGTGAAGAAAGGTTTTGAGAGAATGCCCAACAGGGCTCTGCTTAAAGCCCTCGGTGTTCTGGACGATGAGATGGACAGACCATTCATAGGAATTGCAAATTCCTTTAACACCATCATCCCGGGTCATATGGCGTTGAGGCGGATAGCAGAGTATGTTAAGTATGGAATATATTCTGCAGGAGGAGTTCCATTTGAATTCGGTGTCATTGGAATATGTGATGGAATTGCCATGGGCCATGAGGGAATGAGATACGCCCTTCCATCCAGAGAGCTCATAGCTGACTCGGTTGAGGTCATGGTTGAGGCTCACAGACTCGATGGGATTGTTTTTGTGGGCTCATGCGACAAAATCGTTCCTGGAATGCTTATGTCCGCCATGAGGCTCGATATTCCTGCAATTGTTGTGACAGGAGGTCCCATGATACCTGAAAAATATATGGGTGAGACGGTTACTCTTTCAATGGCATTTGAGGCGGTTGGTAAATTCGGTAAGGGGGAGATTGATGAAGAAGAGCTGAAATTCTATGAGAACCTCTGTGCGCCTTCATGCGGTAGCTGTCAGGGTCTCTACACTGCAAACACCATGGCCTGTCTTACAGAGGTACTCGGACTCTCCCTTCCTTACTGTGCCACATCTCCCTGTGGCTCCTCTCAGAAACTCAGAATTGCCAAGGAAAGCGGACGGAGAATAGTCGAGCTTGTTGAAAAAGGAATAAAACCTTCGGATTTTATAACTGAAAATTCCTTCAGAAATGCAATAACCCTTGACATGCTTATCGGAGGTTCAACGAATACCGTCCTTCATCTTCCTGCGATAGCGAGGGAGCTGGGAATGGAAATATCACTGCTTGAATTCGACAGGATAAGCAGGGAGACACCCCATATAGTATCACTTGATCCCGCAAGCAGGTACACAATGAAGGATCTCCATGAGGCCGGAGGAATACCCGCAATACTGAAAACTGCGAGAGAAAAGTTCTCCAATGAAAAGACAGTATCGGGCTATACGGTTTATGAAATTGCTGAAAGGGCATGGGTTCACGGAAGCCTCATCAGACCCCTTTCCAGCCCACATCATCCATCTGGAGGAATAGCAATACTTTTTGGAAATCTTGCCGAGAAAGGTGCAGTTGTAAAAAGCGGTGCTGTCAGTGAAGATATGATGAAATTCAATGGCAATGCAAGGGTTTTTGAGTCTGAAGAGGATGCTGTAAATGCAATTCTGAATGGAGGGATAGAAGAGGGTGATGTCGTTGTGATCAGGTACGTGGGACCCAAGGGTGCTCCCGGAATGCCTGAAATGCTCTATCCAACCTCAGCGATTGCCGGTATGGGTTATGAAAGGGTCGCACTTGTAACTGACGGCAGGTTCTCCGGAGCGACAAGAGGTCCGGCCATAGGACACGTATCCCCTGAAGCCATGGACGGTGGAGTTATAGCCCTTGTAAAGGATGGAGACCCCATAAGCATCGACATACCGGAGAGGAGCATTAACCTGCTGATCGGGGAAGAAGAACTGTTAGATAGAAAGGAGAGATGGGTCAGAAAGGAAAAGCCTCTCAAGGGATATCTTGCCAGATATTCATCTCTTGTGAGAGGAGCAGAACATGGTGCATCCATGAGATGATCAGGTGATAAAGGCAAGGATCACGGGAAGGATTGTGATTGCAGGGAATATCACATCCTCCACACCCTTTCTGGGTTTGTAGCTCAATCTCTTTACATCCAGATTTCTCACCTTCATGCTCATCGCGAGTACCTCTGCCCTGTCAAGGGCGGTTGAAAAGATCAGCAAAGGGAGAGTGGAAAGGATTCTGATCTTACCCATCCCCTCCATTTTCGAGGAATCGAGCATGAGTCCGAGATCCCTTTTAATGGCTGGGACAAACCTGAATGCCGAGATTATATAGAGAAGAATCCTGTCCGGCACCCTGAATCTCTCCGCGAGATATATCAGTTCCGGGATGGTCATGGATGAGGAGATAAAGGATGTTATGAAGATAAGTGCTGAGACCCTGATAATAAATCCGGAAATACCTCCCGGAGGTTCAAAGGCGAAAAACATGCTGAAAATTGATGTCAGTATGATGAAGGGGGATATGAATGCAAGAGACTTAATACCGGCCTTCAACCCCCCTGAAATGAAGGCAAAGAGGATGGAGAGTGCCAGTAGTGTCAGAAGTACCCGGGTGTGGGTTGTTAAAGAGAGAACTGCAATAAATCCAAAGATGAATACCTTTGTTGAGGGATGAATTCCCTTAATTTTCAATAACCTCCACCTCTCCATCCCCTATCCGTATCTCTCTGTCGCACACTTCCACGAGATCAGGATCATGGGTTATGATCACAAAAGCCCCTCCTTTCTCGCATTCCTTTCTCATTATTTCCAGGAGAATCCTGAGTTCCCGGGCATCCAGTATGCCATCCACCTCATCGATAATTCTGATCGGGGAGTTAAGAGCCATGATCCTGGCAATTCCGGCACGCATCTTCTCCCTTTTGCTCATCCTGAAAATGTTATTCTTTTTTATATCGAGAAGTGTCCTGAGTTCTTCATGAAGGCCATCTACAGAAAGAAGATTCAGAGATGGATTCTGAAACATCATGACCGCTCTCCCATCTATACGCCCCCCGTCGGGCTTTTCGATCCCGCACATGAGCCGTGCAAGGGTGCTCTTACCCGAACCATTCACACCGGTCATCGCAACGATCTCTCCCGAATATATTTCGAGATTCACATTATCAAGCAGGATTTCATCGTAACCAAAGCTCACACCTCTCATTTTCAGAAGAACATCTCCATCCTTTTTTCTGGAAACATCATTTTTGTGTATCCAGCCTTTTATTCTGACACCTTCATCAAGCATCTCTCTCAGGCCACCTCTGACT
>WAJW01000078.1 GCA_015523685.1 Archaeoglobaceae archaeon | reverse complement strand
GGTGAGAGAGGATGGATCACTGTCATTATTGGGGGTTTTCCCCATGGAAAATTCAGGAGAGATTATCCGGGAACAAGGATTTCCCTGGGAGATGAGTCTTACTCGACACTTTATGTTACATCAAAGGTTCTGTGTGCCTACGAGAATGTGGTGAGAGGATGGAGCTAAGAGAATTAGGTGAAAGAAAGATTATCTCAATAATTTCGTCAATCTTTTCCAGAAATGATGGGGTTATTTACGGTATTGGAGAGGATGACTGTGCGATAATAAGACTGGGAGAGGAGATCATAGCATTAACGACGGATACAGTGAGAGAAACCTCGGATTTCCCCCCATACATTACGGACTTTGAGAAAGGATGGATGTCCACAGCAGTAAATCTGAGTGATATCGCTTCATGCGGTGCCAAACCACTTGTCTATCTCATGGCAGTTTCCCTGCCGGGAAATATGGATGAGGAAGAATTGAGGGGGATTATGGAGGGTGTGGATGCCTGCTTAAAAAAATACAACTGCACTCTCGTGGGTGGGGATCTCGACAGAAGTGATGAACTTGCCATCTCTGGAATGGCGCTGGGGGTCTTTCCTGAAAAAAAATTTCTCGCCAGAAAAGGAGCCTCCCCCGGGGAATGGGTGTCCATAACCGGTCCCACCGGAATAGCTGAGTATATACTGAAATGTATCAGGCACGGAGTGGAAAGGGATGAACTGGATGATGTGGAGAAACTTTACATGCCGGAACCAAAGATTCGAGAGGGCAGGGAGATACTCCTCAATGGTTATGCAACAGCTATGACAGATATTAGTGATAGTCTCGCAATCTCCCTCTACGATATTTCCCGGGCGAGCGATGTTGGATTTGAAATATATGAGGAGATGTTACCTCTATACCATCCCGCTGAGAACAGAATGGGTTACGAGCAGGCACTTCAGCTTGCCCTTTATGGAGGTGGAGATTTTCAGCTTCTCTTCACTTCACGCACAGAGGACATTCCACATCATGTAATTGGCAGGGTTGTGGAGAAGGGAATATGGCTCATCAGGGAGGATGGCAGGAAGGAGCCCATCCTTGACAGGGGGTATTCACATTTCTGAACATCCGGTTTCCGATACCCTCTAAAAAAGAAAGTATGGGGGCTGAGAGCGCTTACAACAGTAATAGATTAATACAACCTGTTTTATTTTTCTAATCATGGTTTACAATCCTCAGCTGTTATGGATAATCCTGATCGCAATACCATCAGTACTGGGCTTTCTGATAAGTTTAAAAAGATTTTTTGACACATCTCAAACCGGATTCGGACTCATTCTCGGCGGATTTCTGGTTTTACTTTTTGGTGTCGCCATATCCCTGATGGGGCTTTATCTCTACCCTCTCGCCCTTCTCCAGCAGGGCATGATAGACATATTCTTCGGCTTTATATTCTTCCTCTCCCTGTTCCTGATTTCAATCGGAGTCTGGTTGATCGAGGCATACGAGGGGTATTACTGATGAATGAGAGATTGCTGAGAGAAGAAATCAGAGATGTTCCTGAATACGTTCCGGGAAAGAGTATAGAGGAGGTAAAAAAGGAATACGGTCTTAAGAATGTTATAAAGCTTGCATCGAATGAAAATCCTTACGGCCCAAGTGAAAAAGTTTTTGAAGAGATCAGAAGAGGCGACTGGAAATTGAACAGATATCCGCCCGTTGAAGTGCCTGAACTGAAAGTCAGGGTGGGTGAATACACAGGATGCAACCCGGATCAGATCGTATTCGGGGCAGGAGTGGATGGAGTTCTCGAAACTCTGTTTAAACTCTTCTGCAGAAAGGGTGATGAAATACTGATACCAATACCCACCTTTCCCTACTATGAGATCCTGACCAGAGTTTACGGGGGAAAACCTGTTTTCGTTAGAAGAGATAAGAAATATGATGTAACTGCAGAGATGATAGAATCCAGGATTAGCCGGAAAACAAAAATGATAATCCTCTGCTCTCCAAACAATCCCACTGGAAATTCCATACCCAATGAGGAGCTGTCAGAAGTCCTGGAATCCACATCAGCTATTGTTATTGTTGACGAGGCCTATGCAGAATTTGCAGACTGGAATGCTCTATCTCTTGCAGGAAAGTTTGATAATCTCATACTCACAAGAACTTTCTCAAAGGCATTTGGACTTGCGGGTCTCAGGATAGGTTATGGAATTCTGCCGGACTGGATCGTTCCACACTATATGAGGGTGAATCCCCCATTTTCTCTCGGGACTCTTTCCATTTCATGTGCATTGAAGGCGCTTGAAGATCTGGATCATGTTTCCAGAACCGTGGAAAAAATTAAAGAAGATCGGGAATGGCTTCTAAGAAAAGTCCCTTTCAGGGCATTTCCCTCACAGGCCAATTTCTTCATGATGGATACCACACCTTACACTGCCGATGAACTCTCGGAAAAACTTCTGAGAAAGGGAATAATCATAAGGAACCTTTCAGGTTTCAGAGGAACGGATGGCCATATGGTGAGAATAAGCGTCGGGAGAGAAGAGGAGAACAGAAAACTTATAGAGGCCATGGAGGAGATAGCATAGGCATTATAGCCGTTACAGGGACCCCCGGAACAGGAAAGACACTGGCGTGCTCTCTGATAGATGAATATCCCGTTGTGCATCTCAATGATGTTGTCATGGAAAAAAAATTTTTCCTTGAAAAAGATAAGGAGAGGGACTCCCATGTGGTTGATATTGGGGCACTTGCAAAGTGGGTCAGAAGTCTGAACAGAGACCCGCTTATTGTGGAATCCCATTACAGCCATCTCATCGCCCCTGATACCGTAATCGTGCTCAGAACTCACCCGGATGTTCTCAAGAAAAGGCTCAGAGAAAAGGGTTTTGATGAAAAAAAGATACTTGAAAACGCAGAAGCGGAACTTGTTGATGTTATACTCCTGGAGAGCATGGATGTGTGCGATGATGTGTATGAAATCGATACCACGGAGAGAACGCCTGAAGAGGTGAGGGATTGCATACTTTCCATCATAGAGGAAGGGGCATCTGATTTCAAACCGGGAAAAATAGACTGGTTATCGAAGGTTAATCTGGGAGAGTATCTCAGGAGGTGAGGTGTTGCTCCATTCCTTGCGTGAGAGAACCTCAAAAGCAATATCTCCCCTTGTCATGAAGCTTGCAGATTCAGGTCTGAGGCCCAACACCCTTTCATTGACATCTCTTTTTTTCGCATTTCTGGCGGGATACAGCTATTACCTCTCCTCCAGAGAATTACTCCTTCTTCTTCCTGCTCTGATATTCGTCGCCATAAGCTCATTCTTTGACTTTCTCGATGGAGAGGTTGCCAGAAGATCCGGTCTTGAATCAAGAAGAGGGGATCTGGTGGATCATGTAATAGACAGGTATGCCGATTCTTTAATACTTGGTGGAATTGTACTCGGGAGATATTCAGGTATGCTTGCCGGGCTTGGGACAATAGTCGGCACGCTGATCACAAGCTATCTCGGGACCCAGGCACAGGCTCTTGGACTGGGGAGGTACTACGGAGGTCTCCTTGGCAGAGCTGACAGAATGATTTTTCTGATGATTGCAACAATTCTCAACCTCGTATATCCGGGGAAAATTATGGGATATCAGATCCTTGGCTGGCTGATACTGTTCTTTGCACTGCTCACAAATCTGACCGCAATTCAGAGGTTTATTCACATATGGAAAGATCTGGAGAGGGATACATGATAGAGCACCAAACACTGAGCAGATATTCAAAGCTCCTGTTTTCGTTTCCCAAATGGAATGTTGTATTCGCTATCGGAATATCCCTCTCTCTCATCTTTTCATATCTGTCAAAAATCAATTTCACCGGAATATTCATAGTATCCATACTCTACTTTTACATCATAAGCAGATTTCTGAAGTATGCACTGCACTTCCCCCGGGCTGTTGTTTTCTCATTTGTTTTACTTGTCATAGGGTTGGCCTCATGGATCGGAAATGGATACTTTATAGTTTCATCCACAACTTCCCTTGTCCTCATATCCCTCCACTTCTCATCCAGAATTGAGAATGGACTCGGGAAAAGTCTCATACTTGCAGGAGTGTATCCCTTCATTCTGATCCCCTTCACATACATCGATTTACACATATACATCCTGTTGGAGATGGTGGGGCTGATATCCGGTACACTGTATGTGATATATCTCTCAAAAGAAAAGTTACATGTTTTAAAACCTGGAAGAATTTTAAGGGCCTTCCTTATGGACTGGCTCTTTCATGATTCAGACCCCTTCGAAAAGGAGATACTCGAACATTCCATTGAGGTTGAAGGTGAATTGAAACTGCTGAAATCGTCCTCATTTTCCATATTTCAGAGTTCTTTTCACCCAGGGCCGGTCAGAACTCTTGGGGGAGGTAAGCTTGTCAATGAGATACTCGAGGC
Organism: Archaeoglobaceae archaeon; assembly: GCA_015523685.1. GTDB lineage: Archaea > Halobacteriota > Archaeoglobi > Archaeoglobales > JdFR-42 > WAJW01. Next base: position 10,593 of record WAJW01000078.1, on the reverse strand, counting down.
TGATAAAAATGTACTCTATGCCCATTCCTTCACCACACACAGCCTCAACCCTTCATCGAACGGTGATGTGTCTGCAATAAAGGATGTGTTTCTGTCCCTTGCGGAGGATAATGGCAAAAATGTCGGAAACATGGGAGATCCGGTTGAAGTGGTAGGAAAATACTTCACATGTATCTGCATCCCGTTTGAAAACCTCATCATTCTTATTTTTCAGAAAAACGGGTATGGACCAGACGATATACCGGGATATCTCAACGAAAAAATTAAACAGCATTTCGGGAATATGAGGGAGATCATGATAGTAGATGCCCATAACTCTGAGGCGGATCACGACAGGTGGAAAAAAGAGTACGAAGAGGATATAATGGATATAGTCTCAATGATCGATATTAAAGGAGAGGCAAAGCCTGTTCGGGCGGGATTTTCCTGCACACCGTATACGAGTAGAAGTGTGTGTGAGGGGGGAATCAGGGTGGCCATTTTAAAATCCACCAGACTAACAGCACTTGTGAGTATCGATGCCAATGGAATGGATGGAGAGCTGAGAAAGAGACTTGCAGATCTGAAAGATGAAACTGGTATGGATCTCATTGTGCCGATGACAACAGATAACCACTCAAAAATGGGAGTTGGCTCATATGGTGGGCATCCTGCAGGATATTCACGAGAGGATGCTGAGATGATCGAAAAAATCGTCAAAAGAACTATAGAGGATGCAAGAAGAAAGCTAAAAAAGACCGTATTCCGATACTCCAGGAAGAAAGTTCGCATCAGAGTTATGGGAGAGGAAGTATTCAGGGAGATAAACAGTATTTTAACTGAAAAGGCACCAATCTACATTGCTGGATTCATCCTCGCCTCCTTCATCCCCGTGGTTCTTCAGGGTGTTGTCGCATGAAAATAACGAAAATAATCCTTCCCGCTCCTGATTATGTTTTCCCCGACGTGAACGCATATCTCATAGAAGAAATACCCCTCCTCATCGATACGGGTATGGGGGAAAGAGCATACCGGATTCTTAAATCAGAAATTGAAGATCGTGGTCTTGATTTCAGAACGCTCTGGGTCTTCTCAACACATATGCATCCGGATCATATTGGATTGGGGTATCTTTTTTCCAGAGGTGTCAATGTGAATACAGCAGAGAGACCACTGCTGATACTTTTTGAACAGGAAAGGCTGAAAAAGGTGATGGCAATCTGGACGGAAAAATTTGGAATCCCCGGAGAATACGAACCATTCCTAAAAAGAACGCCCTGGAATTTCAAACCACCGATATTTAATTTTGGGTTTCCAGAGTTTAGAGAAATTGAGGTTATTCATACACCGGGCCATTCACCCGGTCACACATCATTTCTTCTGGACAGCAATCTGATAGGAGGGGATGCCGTTCTCGAATACACCACTCCCAACATAAGTCTCACCCCATTTTCATCCAGCAACCCGCTTCAGGACTATCTTAACACTCTTGAAAGGCTTGAGAAGCTCGAACTGAAACATCTCCTTCCTGCCCACGGAAACAGAATCAACAACCATCGAAAGATTATAGAACGGATTCGCGAACATCACAGAAATCGGCTGGAAGAGATATTGCAGATTCTCGAGAAGGGAGATATGACAGTGGTGGATGTTGCAGAAAGAGTATCATGGGAATCTTCCGGTTTTCACGAGCTCAGTCTCATGAATAAAAAACTCGCAATTGGAGAGACTCTGGCACATCTGAGGTACCTGGAGGGTGCGGGTCTTATTATATCAGAAGGAACCCCGGTCAAATTCAGATTAACTGGAACTCAGAAACGGATTCCTGATTTTCTCAGGTGGTAGCCAGCAAAAAGTAAAAGCTATAAATAATATTTATCATTTCAGAGTAGTAAGCTGTATATTCAACAGGGAATACCCGATTTCCCTGAACTGAAAAAGAAAGGGGGAAATGAATATGGCTCTGTTACCTGAAGTTAGAGAAAGCTATGGAAGATTGAAATTCTATGTTGATGGTGAGTGGATCGATTCAGAGAGTGGCGAGGTACATCCAGCAATGAATCCTGCCAAGGATGTGGAAATCGCTGAAGTACCATACTCAACACGGGAAGAAGTGAAAAATGCAATATCCGTTGCGAAAGAGGCTTTTGAAGAATGGAGAGAGATCCCATTGACCGCAAGGCTGAGATATCTCTTTGATCTGAAAAATAAGCTTGAAGAACATTTCGAGGAGATTTCAAGGATCATAACCCAGAATCATGGCAAACCCATTGACGAGGCAAGAGGTGAGATGAGAAGGTTAATCGAGAACGTCGAGACTGCCATTTCAATAGCCTACACGCTGAACAAAGGTGAACATCTCGATCAGATAGCAACAGGTATAGATGAGACACTCGTCAGAGAACCTCTCGGAGTTTTCGGCATAATCGGGCCCTTTAACTTTCCGGTTCTTGCACCTTTCTGGTTTATTCCACATGCTCTTGTCCTTGGATGCACCCTCGTCGTAAAACCCAGCGAGATAACCCCCCTATCCATGGACAGGGCCTTCAAATTGATCGATGATATTGGATTGCCTCCTGGAGTTATAAACCTGATACACGGAGGTAAGGACTCGGGAGAGGAGCTTATCAAAAACCCGGATGTGAAGGGTGTGACATTCGTGGGTTCAACACCTGTGGGCAGAACTGTTTACAGGCTTGCCGGAGAGTACGGGAAGAGGGCGATAGTCCAGGCCGGTGCCAAAAACTTTCTCATAGTAATGCCTGATGCTGATGTTGATAGAACAATCCCGGCACTTATAACATCTTTCTTTGGCAATACCGGCCAGAGATGCCTTGCAGGAGCCAATCTGGTTGTAATAGGTGACATATATGAAAAAATAAGGGATAAATTTGTTGATTCTGCATCAAAATTGAGGCTGGGATATGGTCTCGATGAGGACGTGGATATGGGGCCCGTTGTCTCAAGATCTGCAATGAACCGAATTCACGGATACATAGAAAAAGGAGTGGAAGAAGGTGCAAGATTGATACTCGACGGTCGAAATCCTGATGTTGATTATCCTGGCTATTTCATCGGGCCTACAGTTTTCGAGGATGTGACACCGGACATGACAATTGCAAAAGAGGAGATCTTCGGGCCTGTGGCATCCATAATAAGGGCAGAAAACCTTGACGAGGCAATTGAGATGATCAATTCAAGCCAGTACGGAAATTCTGCCTGTATCTTCACCTCGAGTGGAGCTACCGCAAGGAAGTTCAGGAGAGAGGTTGATTGTGGAAATATAGGTATAAATATCGGTATAGCCGCACCTATGGCATTTTTCCCGTTTGGAGGGAGAAAGGAGTCCTTCTTCGGAGTTCTGCATGGCCAGATCGACTGCGTGGAGTTCTTCACCGATAAGAAAATCGTTATCTCGAGATGGTGGTGATGGTGGAATCCTACACCTTCAGTGCCCTCATGAGACAGGTGATGGAATTCGAAAAAATACTTGGAGAGATATCAGGGAAAATGGCCGAAAAATTTCCAGGCAAGAAGACTCTCCGGGAACTTTCAGAAGATTCCAGAAAGAATGTGGAATCACTTGAAAAACTGGTGAGAGAGACTGTTGTCGAAATGACACTTGAACCAATAACAGGCATAGACCTTGCAGAACTGACAGAAAAATTCGGAGAGATGAACGATGGTACAGAACCTGAAAAAATAATCGAGGCCTGCAATTCACTCTCCGAGTTATATGCAGAAATATCTTCAAAGGTCAAGCAGATGTCTGCCGAAACATCCATGTATTTGAAAAAGATCAACAGAAAGAGGAAGAGAATGATCCAGCAGTTAGAGAGAGAGATCATCGGGGTGTGATCTGGATGAGCATACTCTATACGAAAAACCTTACAAAAAAATTTGGAGGATTAACTGCAGTAGATGGCGTGAACTTTCAGGTTGAACAGGGGGAATTGAGAGCCCTGATAGGTCCGAACGGTGCGGGAAAGAGCACTTTTCTCGCAATGCTTTCAGGAAGATTGAAGCCCACCGATGGAGAGATCTTTTTCATGGGGGAAAACATAACCACACTTCCATCTCATGCAATTTCCAGAAAGGGAATTGCCACAACATTTCAGATAACGAGTATCTTTCCGGGGATGACCGTATATGAGAACATATGGGTTTCAGCGAATTCAAAAAGGGGAAGCTTGAATCCCCTCGTCCATCATTCAAATCTCAGGGATGTGGAGGAGAAAACGGAGGAAATACTGAAACTCATAGATCTTAAGGATAAATCCGATGTTCTTGCGTCAAATCTCTCATACGGTGATCAGAGACTGCTGGAGATAGGGATAGCCCTTGCAACAGATCCCGAACTGCTACTTCTTGATGAGCCGGTTGCCGGATTGAGTCCGAAAGAGACAAGGGAGATGAGCGGGGTCATAGAGAGTCTGGCTGGAGAGAGGACGATAATTCTCGTCGAGCACGACATGGATGTGGTCATGAATCTGGCTGAAAAAGTTACTGTATTTGATTCAGGAAAGGTTATTGCCGAGGGAACTCCAGAAGAGATTTCACATGATAAGGAAGTAATAAAAGCGTATCTGGGGGAGGAATGATGCTCACTCTCAGAGATGTTCATGCCTTTTACGGGAAATCCCATGTCCTCCATGGAGTCAACCTTGAGGTTGGAGAGGGGGAAGTGGTGGGAATTCTCGGCAGAAATGGAGTTGGAAAAACGACCACGATAAAATCCATAATAGGTCTTGTGGAAAGAAAAGGACTGATCGAATTCAATGGAAAGGATATCTCGGGGCTTCCGCCATACAGGATTGCAAGACTGGGAATAGGTTACGTTCCTCAGGGGAGAATGATATTTCCGGGACTAACCGTTTTTGAGAATCTCATCGTAGGTGCCAAGGAAGAGAACTCCGATAAGCTGAAAGAGATCTACGAGCTATTTCCGAGACTTGAGGAGAGGAAAGAACAGCTCGCAGGAACTCTCAGTGGAGGAGAACAGCAGATGCTTGCGATTGCCAGAGCTCTGATGCTCGAGCCAGATCTCATACTCATGGATGAACCCACAGAGGGTCTTATGCCCCTCATGGTTACGCGGATAAAGGAGGTTGTCCACGAGATAAATGAGAGGGGTGTGAGCGTTCTCCTGGTTGAACAGAATGCAAAGATGGCCCTTGAAACAGTTGACAGAGTGTATATAATGGAGAAGGGGATGATAAAATACCAGAGCTCGCCTGATGAGTTGAAAGAGAATCCAGATATACTCGTGAGATATCTCGGGGTTAAAACCTGATCCCCATTTTTTAAAATCATATTAAAGATATTTAATTTCAATTGGCCATGAATATAAATTCATTGACAAGGCTTATATATGCGCAATTCAAATTGCATTTCGAGAAAGGAATGGTGATGCTGATATGGATGTTGTTGAGAAAGTGGAAAGTAAAATGGGTTTTGCACCGAGAATAATGAAGTTGATAACCCAGCTTGATCCAAAATCAAAAGAATTCTACGAATTCTGTGAAAGCATAATACAGGAAGATGGTGCATTGCCTGCTAAATTTAAACTTCTGCTCGTTATGGCAATTGGGGCTCAGAAGCACTGCAAGGAATGCGTGGTTTCAGCACTGAAAGGAGCAATAAATCACGGTGCCACCAGAGAGGAACTGATTGAGACAATACGTGTAATTTTCGTGACGGGAGGTAGTCAGGCAGTTTCAGCATGCAGAGAGGCGATTGAAGAGTTGATAGAAGAATAATTTTATGCACCATAATAAATATTAACAGACTGATTACATGATACGGAATACTGCACAGAGGTGGCGTTCGTTCTGAATTTTCTGGATACAGAGGAGATCTGTTGAAGGTTATGCTCACTATTATCAAGCGGAAAGGTGGATCCCGGACTTGGCCATTCAGAGCATTAGAATTCTGCTAAGCCATAGCTTCATTTTCAGTTTTCCTCCTGTAGTATGTGATGAGAGACCCCATTATACCCCTTGGAGTCGCCACAATGACGACGATAATCAGGATACCGATCAACATCAGGTACTCTCTGATGGTTGTACTTATGAAATGAATGAAAAGCACCATGATCCCCGTACCTATTACAGGCCCGATAACTGTTCCCGCTCCACCAACAAGGGTCCATATTACCGGATTTCCGGATACAGCAATTGTGAAGAGGTTTGCACTGGTGTAATGAGAGACGAGAGCTGCATAAAGGGCTCCACTCAAACCTCCAAAGCCTCCGGAAATTATAAATGATGTCAGCTTGAGCCTCATAACGTTATAGCCCACCACAGATGCTCTGCCCTCATTCTCTCTGATTGATTTCAGCACCTTCCCGTAGGGTGAGTCTATTATCCTTTTATAGAGGAGAAAACTCAGAACAAAAAACAGGAGCCCGAAATAGTAGGCGATCTGAAGGTTGTGAAATGAAACGGTCATACCCATTATCTTCCAGGACGGTATCCTGAAGGTAAATCCATCATCTCCTCCCGCAATCCATTTCCAGTTCAGTGTTGCGAGGTATATTATCTGGGAGAAAATTATGGTTATGATGGCAAAATACAGTCCCGTCACCCTTATGGCAAAAAATCCTATGAGCCATGCCGCACCGAGAGCCACAATTGTTGCAATAACTATAGATGTGAGGAATCCGAGGGAGAGGTGATCAGCACACAGCCCGACAACCGTCGCGCCGAGACCAAAGAAAATTGCATGTCCAAAGCTAAGCTCGCCGGTGTATCCGAAAAGAATGTTGAATCCCATAGCAAATATGCTGTATATGAGAATCTGGGTAACTAGAATCTTATAGAAATAGTTCAGAAATGGCTGTATAAGAGCTATAACAGCGATTGCGATGACAAAACCGATGTAATAGTACCTTTCTCTCATTTGCTGAACAACCCCCTTGGTCTTGCAATCAGAACAATGACGAGAACGATTAAGGAGATCATTCTGGCTATGGTTGGGTTGAGCAATGCACTGCTGATCCCCTCCAGCTCACCTATGAGTATGGCACCTATCAGTGTGCCTTTGAGACTACCTATTCCCCCAATGATAACAATTATGAAGGCCAGAACGGTCATCTCAAGACCCATGCTGTATTCAATTGCAATTATGGGTGATGAGAGCACTCCCCCGACAGATGCAAGAGCGGCACCGAGAGCGAAGGTCCACATGAAAATCGCATTCACCGGTATACCCATCGCCATGGCCATATCTCTATTCTGGGTAGATGCCCTTATCCAGAGACCGAATTTTGTCCTGTACAGAAACAGATAAAGACCCAGAAGCACAATAACCGAGATCAAGGCCACAAAAATTCGATACAATGGATAATGGAAACCGAAGATTGAAAATGATGCGGTCATTGGTGGATCAATCCTCCTTGGAGCTCCACCAAAAGTAAGTAAAGCGACATGCTGAAATACGAATATCAGACCGAAAGTTGCGATGAGTATCCTTATCGGGTCTTTCTCAATGGTCCTCAAAACTCCCCTTTCTATTCCCATTCCTATCAGTGCCACGGTGAACATGGCGATAAGGAGCCCGATCCAGAAGAATCCGAGGTAGTCGATGGCAAAGTATCCTATCACAGCCCCTATCATGTACAGCTCTCCATGAGCGACATTCGGTATGTCCATGCTCAGAATCAAGGTGAGGCCTATTGTTATGAGGGCCAGAATCAGACCCCAGACAATTCCATTAAGTCCCCCTATTACTATCTGACCTATCATGACCATCAGCCAGAATAATTAAAGAATAAAAAATATTTCGAAATTTTTTACAGCTACATCTTCGTGTAGTCGATCTCAGGTGGGTATATTGAATCCTCCAGCGGAATCTCCTTTTTAACCACGAGCTTTCCGTTCTCAACCCTTGACATCCATGTCCTCACGAAGGCCTGATGATCTTCCTTTCTCATGTATGCTGGACCCTGCGGGAATCCCGGACCTTCCTTAACCCTCATGTCCTCCAGTGTTTCTATAAGAGCCATGTTGTCGTCCTTGCTCTCCCATCCAGACTCTTCAATGGCTTTTTTCAGAAGGAACACGGTTTCATAATGAGCCCAGTAGTGAGAACCAACTATCACATTCTTCGGGTTTCCTATCTCTCTCCCCTCTGGATCAACACCACATGCCTCTCTGAACTCCCTGTTGTACGGTGTGTCAAGCCCTTCGAGCCTCCTTGGCATGTACTCAAGCATCCACTGACCCTCTATTATATCCTTCAGAGGTTCAGTATCTATTCCGTCATTAGCACATATCACGCTGAACAGTTCTGCCTCCTTACCCAGATCCCTGTACGTATTGAGGAACCCGATTGTTTTGGAGCCGAGAGTTGCATAATAAACTGCCTCAACGTTGTCTGGTATCTTGCTCACATAGGGAACGAGATCCTTTGCGTCAAGGGGTATTGGAATGTGAGCTGCAACCTCTCCTCCATGCTCCTCCACCTTCTTTGTGAACCACTTGTCATGAGATTGCCCCCATGCATAATCGAGATAGGCAATCGCCCATTTCTTTCCGATGTTCTCCAGCACCCAGTCCCCTGCAGCTTCAACCTGAAGCCTCACCTCGGTGATCAATCTGAAAACATGTCTGTTCCCCTTTGATGCTGTTATGGAATGGGACATTCCCGTGGGGAAATACAGGGTGTTGAACTGCTCCGCAATTGGTGCGCTTGCAATGCATATTCCTGAATGGACGGAACCAAGAACGAAATCGACATTATCTTCAAGGACGAGTTTTTTCATTTTCTCCGCACCGACGTCCGCTTTTGTCTGGGTATCTTCAGGGCCAACATATTCAACAGGCCTTCCTGCAATACCACCCTCGCTGTTCACCTTGTTTATGGCTGCCTTTACAGCCTTGTCATACCAGTATCCATACGTGGCGAGGAGGCCTGTCATCTCGAACTGTCCACCGATTCGTATGGGCTTCCCACTCGGCTTCTCCTCTTTTGTGGGAGTTGCGGTGGGAGTCTCTTCAGGCTTCTTCTCGGCGCATCCAAGCAGTGAAGATCCAACAAGAATCGAACTGCCGACGGCGACACCTTTCAGGAAATCCCTTCTTGTGATATCCCATTGTCCCCTCATGATTTCACCGCATTGTAAATGATTGAACATATATTTATTTCTATCGATACGTGATTATTGGTAAATGCCTGCCAATACTTTACAACAGTTGAAGAGCTGAGTAATCGATGACATCAGCCATTATTTCTATCTCAACCTCGATGCCCCTTTCTCTCGCCACCATTAAGGGAGTCGATGACGTAACTATTGCCATTCCGCACATTCCAACTCCAACTGGAATACCCAGAACCTCCTGATTGGGCCTGCCGATTTTGAGAAATCCTCCAATCTCATATTTTTTCAGGGCTTTTACCGTTTTTTCAACCTCACCGTATCCAATCCCGGGAAACTCCCGGAAAGTTGCGGGACATTCTCCCGTTCCTGAACTTATAACCTCAAGAACGGAGTAGGGTTTTGTGGAGAACAGCTCAATGGAGCTTATGGATGAACTTTCATAACCGATCATCTCAATGAACCTTGCGGGAGTGTGGTTCTGGAATTCAACCACTCCTCCATACTTAAGATGTATACTCAGGCCCTTTCTCAGAAGCATTCCATCAATGGCGATCCCGCTGATATAATACAGCCCGACCTCTTTCTCAGAGAGAAAAGAGCCTGACTCAATAATTTTGAGGAGGGGCGAAACAGCAAGTCCCGACTTATAGCATTCCCTGAATATGTCAACTATCTGATCAAGATACCTTCTGTCGAATTTGCAGATATTGACCAGTATCTTCCCATCTCCTTTATCCGGATTGAAGTTGGATCTGTACATCTGCTCTTCCTTCTTTGCAAGGAAAGATCCAGCCCTGTAATGAACGCCAGCCCGTCTGAGCTCTCTCAGACCCTTTTCGGTTATGACCCTTCCAAAATTTCCAACCTTTCTTATATAGCCTCTTTCTTCCAGTATTCTGAGGTGATACCTTATGGCCGCTTCACTGAGCTCAACTCCCAGATTTTCCAGTTTTTCGGAGAGTTTTCTGGAACCGATGGGATCATATTCATCCTTGATAACGCTCAGGATTGTATGTCTGACCTTCTCATCTGTGAGGAGCATCGGAGACTCTTACTCCCCTCCAACTATTATAATTTTTCCTCGCATGGTGGTTATCGACTTCTGATGAGTGGAAGATCGAACAAACTTCCGTGATCTGTCCGAGCAATTCGAAACCCTTAATAATCTTTATAACTGATAGATGACTGTCGTTAATCATGTATCGGTGATGAGAATGAGGACAAAAATCCACAACATAGGGACAATACTCACGGGAGACATCACCAGACCAATTGCTGAAGGAGACTGTGTTGTTATAAAAGATGGGAAAATAGAATTCACGGGCTACGAAAGTGATTCGGATGGGGATTTTGATGTGCTTATCGACGCAAAAGGTACAACTCTCTCCCCCGGACTCATCGATTCTCACGTACATCCGGTTCTGGGTGATTTCACCCCAAGACAGAAAACCCTTGATTACATTGACAGCTCTCTGAATGGAGGGGTCACAACCATGATATCAGCAGGAGAAGCC
>WAJW01000077.1 GCA_015523685.1 Archaeoglobaceae archaeon | reverse complement strand
GAGGTATACATCCTGAATTCCCGGGTCTGAAAAGAGATGTTCGAGCAATCCGAACCCCGCTGTATGACGTATGAACACATTTTTCAGAGTTTGATTCAATTTTTTACCGGCAAAATCGGCTATTATTTTTCTGATTGTTGAAAAATCAACCGGTTCAATTGACTCGACACTGAGCAGTTCTCTATGGGTATTCACAAGGGATCTGGCTTCATCATCTGAAATATTATATTCAGGTGGAATAACTACATAGATCTTTTCAAAATCTTCCTGAGTCTGGATTATCCTTATTTTCGCTCCCGTATCGAGTTCATACTCTTTGAGGACATTCCCGGTTATCTCCGCAATTCTTCCCGTGAAAAATACAGGTAACATTCTCGCCTTCTTTCTGTCAATCTCGTATCTGAATTCTGGCGTGTTTATCACAATGGTGGAATCGCTTTCAGAAATACCCAGCTGTTTCAGGCAATTACCATCTCCCGGTTCAAAAGAGCATTTCTGACAGTTCACATGTATTTCACGAAAGTAGGGGTTGTCTCTTCTGGTTATCCCGCAGATATTTTCATCCATTGTCGGTTTCCTGAAAATATTTAATTAAAATAATTTCCGATTTTGGTGGAATTGTGAATTTCAGGATTGATTATGGCGATCATGTGACAGAGAAGATAAAAATGTAAAAGATTATAAATCGTTCGGTTCCTTCAGATCTCGGAGGGATATAATGGGAATGACAATGGCCGAAAAGATACTTGCAAGGCACTCAGGAAAGGAGGAGGTCAGGGCAGGAGAGTTTGTGACTGCAGATGTTGACAGGGTCATGGTTCATGAGATGCTCGCCTTTATGATAGAGATATATGAAAGGCATAACATCCCCAAAAAAGTGTGGGATCCAGATAGAGTTGTAATGCTCATGGATCATTATGTCCCGGCACCAACCGTAGATGCAGCAGAGATGCACAGAAAAATGCGGGAATTTGCAAGAGAAACGGGATTGAAAATAAATCTTGATGGGAAAGAAGGTATATGTCACCAGATTATGCCCGAACTCGGATATGTTAAACCCGGAGATCTTATTCTTGGAACAGATTCTCACACCACCACGTACGGGGCATTCGGGGCTGCGAGCACTGGAATTGGAGCGACTGAAATGATTGCGGTTTTTGCAACAGGAAAGCTGTGGTTCAGGGTTCCGGAAACAATAAAATTCGAGATTGAGGGCAGTCTTCAGGAGAGGGTTGGATCCAAGGATGTCATCCTTGATATTGCGGGGACATTTGGTTCTGATGTCGCCCAGTACAGATCTGTTGAGTTTCACGGAAGTGCGGTTGAAGAAATGAGCATATCCTCAAGAATGGTTCTGAGCAATATGTCTGTGGAGATAGGTGCAAAGTTCGGGATAATTCCTCCTGATAAAAAAACAATTGAATTCGTGGAATCTGTGACGGATGAACCATTCACGCCTGTATATCCGGATGATGATGCTATCTACGAAGCGATTCATGAGTTGTCTGCAGATGAACTGGAACCCAAAGTTGCCCTCCCTCATTCTGTGGACAACGTGAAGAGCGTGGGGGAGGTCAGTGGAATCAAAATAGATCAGGGATTCATAGGTTCATGTACAAATGGCAGGCTCGAGGATCTTGAAATCGCCGCGGAGATACTCGAGGGGAATGAAGTGCACAGGGATGTGAGGCTCATAATTTCACCTGCCTCAAGGAGGGTCTACAGGTCTGCCCTTGAAAAGGGGCTCATCGACATATTTCTCGATGCAAAGGCGATTGTCTGCAATCCCACCTGTGGGCCATGCTGGGGAGGACACCTGGGTCTCCTCGGAAAAGGAGAGAGGTGCATAAGCTCATCAAACAGAAATTTCAAGGGAAGAATGGGACATGAGGAATCTGAGATATATCTTGCCTCTCCTGCGACCGTTGCGGCGAGCTGTATCAGGGGAGAGATAACCGATCCCAGGTATGTTTGAGGTGATCCCATGAAGGTTATTAGAGGAAGGGTATGGAAATTTGGGGACAACATTGATACGGATCTGATCGCTCCGGGAAAGTATCTCGGGCTTCCATATGAAAAGCTTCTTGAGCACATTCTTGAACCAGCGAATCCAGAATTTCCATCGAAGGTTAAAGAAGGAGATATTATAATAGCAGGGAAGAACTTTGGATGTGGCTCAAGCAGGGAGCAGGCTCCGAGAGGCCTTAAAGATCTTGGTGTTGGAGCAATTGTTGCAGAAAGCTTTGCCAGAATTTTTTTCAGGAACTGCATAGGCATAGGGCTCCCCGCTGTTACCTGCTCTGGAGTTGCAGGCAATTTTCAGGATGGGGATGAAGCGGAACTCGACCTCAGAACAGGTATTCTGAAAAATCTGACAACAGGCAAGAGTTTTCAGACCAGCAAACTGCCTGATATGATGCTGGAGATACTGGAGACAGGTGGAATTCTCGAGATGCTGAAAAAGGGAACTTTTTAAGTCCCCTCCATTTATTTTATTTGTCCCTTGACCATCAATTCAATCTTCATTCTCTTAGTTGAAGATCAAAATAATGCATTTTCTCAACTGGAGTGAAATTTCCATTCATTCCATTGAAGGTGGGAAATGGGATGAAACAAAACTGAATCAAGCCCATTCATACGTGTCAAAAGCATCACGGGCAGGATGATAGTTTTTGATAGACTGAATGACTCGGGGACCTCACTTTTTTACTTTTATCCTCTATGTGTATTGACAGGAGATTTTGAGTCCGCAGGAACTGATATGGAATGGGATCGGTTACCCATAATTCAGGAGAGGATTACAGGTTTGAGAAGTTTGAGGTATTGAGCTATCATTTACTGCCTTAACTCTTATCTAAAAAAATCAAAGACCATGATTAGGATGTGATGTGGCTGGCAAATAGTAATGCACATTCAGTCTATCAAAAACTATCATCCTGCCCGTGATGCTTTTGATACGTATGAATGAGCTTGATTCAGTTTTGTTTCATCCCATTTCCCACCTTCAATGGAATGAATGGAAATTTCACTCCAGTTGAGAAAATGCATTATTTTGATCT